>JAFAZU010000299.1 GCA_019239585.1 Acidobacteriaceae bacterium | reverse complement strand
CCATTACGGCTTAGCGCATTCTTCAAAACTGTTTCCTGTTGCAATAGGTTTGTTTGCGAAACGAGCAAGTCCTGCTGGCTGGAGTACACCTGCGCTTCTGCGCGAGTGACTTCAATGGGGGCCAAAGTTCCGATCTCCACCTGCCGTTTATTGTCGTTATAGAGCGCCTGTGCCGTTGCCAGTTCGTCCCTCCGGGCCTTAAGGTCCTGGTTAAAACTAACTAAGTCCCAATAAAGATTCAACACCGCTGAAACCGTGGTGATGACCTGCTGTTTAAATTGCAGATCCGAAAACCTTTCGTTGTTCTTTGCCGTAAGAATGTTTCGGCGGTTTACGGCCATTCCAAAACCCTGCAGAAAGTTCTGCGAGATTACCAAATCTAGCGCCCCTGTGTTATATGGGTTGACAGCGTAGCGATTACTGTTGTATTTGTTTCGCGTGCTGCCGTAAGTCAAAATGGCGCTAGTGCCGGAGGCCCAATTTTGTGAATAAGAGCCCTGGTACGAACGGCTGTCGTTTACAAGGGCGACGTTGCCCGTCAGAACGGTATTACTGAAGGGGCTGGTGGAATGCGCAAAATTCGCATTAAACGTGACAGTAGGATCGAAGGTAAGTTGAGCCGGACCGACCTGAGTCAAAACACCGCCCTGGGACGAGACAGCGGTTGTGGCAGCCCCGCCGCCGCTGGCATTCAAACTGACGCCGGTTAAGCTGACGCTTTGCGGCCCTTGGGTTATTCCCACGCCCACATCTCGCAGCAGGTTACCGCCTTCCGCGCGTTGTGTGATCTGGCGATAGAGCAGCGGGCCGTAGCGTTGGATTTCGATATCCAGATTGTTCTCCAGCGCCAAAGCGATAACGTCTTGCCCGGACAGATATAAATTGCCTGCTCTAATCAGAGATTGCAAACGGTCGGTGTTGGTCAGGTTTATGGGTGGAACAGTTCGCCGCTGATAAGGGCGCGTGAGCCAGCCCAGGCCGCCTTGGGGCGGATCGATCCGGATAGCGTTTTGCGCCGGAAGGGAAGAAGCGAAAACCAATAAGCTGCACAACAGACACAGAGGTGCTTTCAATCGTCTCATCAATATGCCTAAATCTCTTATGTAAACTAACGCCCGACAGCCTGGTTGCCCTAGTGTTTTCGCTATAGAACCCAAGCCGTTGATTCCAAATGCTTGCTCGTCTCATACGAGAACGAGACGGGAGCAATGAAGGTTCCCAAATTCGTCTCGGTGATTTCTCATGGTAGCGCAGCAAATATCTTCGTATGCCCCAGAGAGCCAAGCCATGGAAATCTAGTAAGGAGCAAGTTGGTTTCCAACTTTATGTTCGAACAAGGCTTTCATTTGCTTAAAGTTACAAAGTACATTGCGGCAAGTGTCAGAACCCGCTGTCCGGTTATGGGAAAAGGGAAGATGAAGTTGGGACGGTGTTACTTGCTGTCGAGGTGCTCACGTAGCCGGTTCACAGTAGTGGATAGGTGCTCGTAATCTTCTGCAGAGAGACAAGAAAAAATATATTGGACAAACGATTCGACACGCGGCACGAGTTTCCCTTGCAAATCCGCTCCTTGTTTTGTTAGCCAGACGCGCGAGATACGTCGGTCGTCAGGATCGGGATTACGGTGGACCAGGTCGCGCTTCTCCATGGTGTCTAGTCCCATCGTGATGGTGCCGCCTAATTGCTGTAGCTGGTGCGCGATGGCCTGAGTAGCCATTCCATCTTGCTGCCATAAACAGCAGAGAATCCCCCAGTGCAAAGGTGTAAGGTGATCGGGTGCCAGGACGTCCGCGAAGCGGCGTGTCAACAATTGCACCAACAAGCGCATACGATAAGGCAGGTTATGAGGAGAGAGTACGTCCTCCTGGAGTTGCCGCTTAAGAGGTTGGGGCTGTTTCTTCTCGCGCGCCATAACGTTGTGCCCACTCTAGCAATGGCCACGAAAGTGTGGCGAAGCAGACTGATTATTTTAAGCTTGAAATAATTGCGGATTTTCCTTATAGTGAGGAACTGTGAGCCAGTTCCAAAGATTGCCGGTTTTAGTTGTTGGTGCGGGTCCGGTTGGATTGACGTTTGCGGCAGAGATAGCCCGATACGGTATCGAGTGCCGCATCGTGGATAAGGCCCAGGGCACAAAGGAGATTTCAAAAGCGTTAATTCTCCATGTGCGTACACAGGAAGTACTGGACGCCATGGGCCTGACGCATGAGGCGCAAGACGTAGCAGTGCCGCTGCGGCGCGTGGAGATCATTGGTTACGGGAAGCATCTCGGGCATGGGGTGATGGAAGGCGTGAACAGTTTCCACCCTCATCCGGTCATCCTGGGCCAGAACGTCACTGAACACATTCTGCAGGAGCATCTTGGAAAATCCGGCGTTACGGTGGAATGGCGAACAGAAGCAACCCAGCTTCAACAGGATGCGGACGGCGTCACGGTACAGCTTCGAAAAGAGGATGGAACGGAAGAAATAGTTCAGGCACACTATGCGCTGGGAGCGGATGGAACACATAGCCTAGTGCGTAATCAGACCGGTATCCCCTTTGAAGGCTACCCGTATGCGGGACAGGCATTTATTCAGTCGGATTCAAAGATCCGGTCGTTGCTGCCGCGTGGAGCCAGCTACCTGTGGTTTACCGAAAAGGGCTACATGATGGTCATCGAGATGCCGGGCGACATTGTTCGCACGTTTATCTCAGTACCGGACCCTGGCCCGGACCACAGAGGCACGACTTTGGAAGAGGTCAATGCAAAGCTGAATGAGTTTAGCGGACTGGATGCTGAACTGTACGATCCGGTTTGGGTCGCGCTCTACCGGGTAAATCACCGGGCGGCTGCACGCTTCCGGGACCGTCGCGTTTTTCTGGCCGGTGATGCCGCCCATGAGCACGTTCCGATTGGCGGGCAAGGCATGAATACAAGCATTCAGGACGCCTTCAATCTGGCTTGGAAACTTGCTTATGTGTTGAAAGGAAAAGCTGACCCGGCGCTGCTTGACACCTATCAAGTTGAGCGGCACCCGGTTGCGGAGAGCCTGCTGCATGGGACAGATGAGGCTTATACAAGGCTGCTGAAAGCGGGCGAGTTAACTCACCAGGCGGTCCGGCTGCTGGGGCCTTTTCTGCTGGGGAGGGAAACGGTTCGCGACAAGCTCCGGAGCGTGATTGAAGAGGTCAATATCAATTACCGCAAGGGCCCCCTCACAGAGGATCACGGCGGCAGCGCGGGACCGCACGCGGGTGATCGCGCTTTGGACGCACCGGTTGTGCGCCCAACGGATCGCGAAACGATTCCGCTGCGCAATGTTTTGCGGGGTACTCACTGGACGGTGCTGCTTTTCTCCGGCACAGAGGGGCAGGCTGGTCGATATCGGCAGTTACAGGACTGCGCCAGACAAATTGGAGCCAAATATGACGAGACCGTCAGGCCCTTTTTAATTGCTGGCGAGTACCAGCTACCGCAGATATCTCCAACGGAGACTCCTCTGCTATTGGACCGGATGCGGCAGGTCCATGAGCAGTACGGGGTCACTCAGCCTTGCTTCTATGTGATCCGTCCGGATTGGTATGTGGGCTTTCGCGGCGGTTTTGGGAAAGAGGAGAGCCTTATGGCCTATCTGGATCGAGTCCTGCCTTCAAAAGGACCGGTAAATGGCAGCGTTTGAGTCTTTGCGGCGGGAATCGGTGCTGGTAGTTTTGGTGGATTTGGCCGAAGGACCGCTTTCCAGTGTCCGCTCTACTGATCGGAGCGAGTTGCGCCGAAATGCAGGTTTGCTGGCAGGAACGTGTGTGCTGCTCAACGTGCCAGTATTGATTGCGCGTGCCCCATTGCCGGGAGACGCGGCGAAGATGCTGGCAGAAGTGCAGGAGCATCTACCCAAAGCTCAAGAAGTGGAGCACGCCACAAATGATTGCTGGGAGTCGCCTGCGTTTGTGGAGGCTGTCAGGGAAAGCGGGCGGACTCAGCTTGTTTTTGCCGGCATTGCTACGGATGTCGGCGTTGGGCTGACAGCGCTTTCAACGATAAGGGCTGGACTGCAGGCAGCGGTGCTGGTAGACGTTTGCGGCACGTTGAATGCACGGGTGGAACAGGCCGCTTGGCTGCGTCTGCAACAGGCTGGAGTGACCCTGTTAGGCTGGAGCAGCTTTGTGGGCGAAGTTCAACGCGAGTACAACAGTCCGCCTGGGCCGGAGTTGCTGCGATTGATTCGCCGGAGTACCGAAGGTGGCTCCCCTCATGAGCGTTGATCGAGAGCAACAAGGGCTGCAAAAACTACGTGAGATCGCGGGTGAGCAGGCCACGCGTCCGCTCGGCGATTGGAATGCGATTGCGCCTGACATGCACCGTTACATTGTTGAGTTCGTAGCGGGCGACATCCTGTCGCGGCCAGGGTTGGATGCAAAGAGCCGCCAACTGGCTACGGTTGCCATGCTGGCCGCGCTGAGTCATGCGCCCGATGAGTTCAAAATGCACTTCGCTGGCGCATTGCGCTTGGGCTGGACCCGTGAGGAGCTTGTGGAGGTGCTGCTGCAAACTGCTGTTTTTGCTGGCTTCCCCGCTGCTTTAAACGCTCTGAAATGGGCACAGGAAGTGCTTTCCACGCAAGATAAATCGTAGCTGCTTGTTATCCTTGCGGCTGTGACGCCATCTCCTGTTCTCGAACTTTTCCTCAAAACGGGCGCTTATCTGCAAGGGCATTTCCGCTTAACAAGCGGGCTTCATAGCGGTGAGTATCTGCAATGCGCTAAGGTGCTGGCTTTCCCGGACTATGCGGAATTCCTCGGGCGGGAGCTGGCGAAAAAGCTGCATGCTGCCTCAGCTGTGCAAGTCGTCGTATCACCGGCTATCGGAGGCATCGTGGTCGGACATGAAGTAGCCCGTGCCTTGCGAGTGCGCTCGTTGTTTGCGGAACGTGACGGCTCCACCAAGGAAATGACGCTGCGGCGAGGGTTCGAGGTCGGAAAGGGCGAGCGTGCCGTGGTCATCGAAGATGTGGTGACCACAGGTGGCAGTACAAAAGAGGTAATCCGGTTATTACAGGAGGGAGGTGCTGAAGTTCTGGAGGCCGGTTCGATTATTGACCGCAGCGGAGGAACGGCGGACGTCGGGGTGCCTCGGGTGGCGCTCGAAACACTAAACGCCGTCACGTATGATCCGGATACGTGCCCGCTTTGCCGGGAAAGGATTCCCCTCGTGAAACCGGGCTCCAGGCCGACGTAGATGCACCGGTTGCGATTCCATGTCGCGTATGATGGCACGGATTTTCACGGATGGCAGGTGCAGCCGGGTTTGCCGACAATTCAAGGAATGCTCGAAGAGATTATCGGCAGCATTGAAGGCAAACCTGTGGACGTGATCGGTTCGGGGCGGACGGATGCCGGAGTCCATGCTTTAGCGCAAGTCGCTGCGGTGACGATTGAAAATCCGATCCCCCCTGATAACTTCCGGCGGGCAGTGAACCGGCTTCTGCCAAAATCAATTCGGATCAGTTCCGTCTCTGAAGTGGCTTTGAATTTTCATCCGCGCTTTGATGCGCTTCGTAAACAGTATGAATACCGCATCTTTCGGGAGGAAGTTTGCCCTCCGTTTGAGCGGCATTACGTTTACCATCATCCGTATCCTTTGAATGAGAGGGCGATGATAGAAGCTGCACCTTTGTTGGAAGGCGAACATGATTTCACCGCATTTGCGGCAGCAGACGAGCGTGATGCTTTAGCGCGGTCACGCGTGCGACGGATCTTTCATTCTTCGCTGACCCGTAGCGGAAATCTGCTGTTTTATCGCGTGGCCGGTTCGGGTTTTCTGAAGCATATGGTACGGAATATGGTGGGAGTTCTGCTCGAAGTGGGGAAAGGAAACTTCGGAAAGGATGACCTTCTGGCCCGATTGCAGCCTCATTGCGGCATCCGGCCCGGCCCGGCGGTACCGGCAAGCGGTTTATTTCTCGTATCGGTGGAATATGACGAGGCTTGATTGTTCACGAAAGTATTAGTTGCTAATCGCGGTGAAATTGCCGTGCGCGTGATCCGGGCGCTGCGGGAAATGGGTATTGCGAGCGTAGCTGTCTTCTCCGAAGTGGATCGTGCCGGGTTGCACGTGCAGATGGCGGACGAAGCGGTCTGCATTGGACCTGCGCCTTCATCGCAGAGTTACCTGAACATCGGAAGTATTCTGGAGGCGGCTAGGAGGACAGGCGCTCAGGCGATCCATCCCGGTTACGGGTTTCTCAGTGAAAACGCCGTCTTTGCAAAGGCGTGTACGGAAGGGGGAATCAAGTTTATCGGACCCTCGTGGCAGGCTATCGAGACGATGGGATCGAAAACCGGCGCGCGGCGTGTGGCGCTGGAAGTGGGCGCTCCGGTGGTGCCCGGAACGGATCAGGCGATTTCTGACCTTGCGGAAGCGCGCGCCATCGCCGCTGCGATTGGCTACCCGGTTTTGCTGAAGGCATCTGCTGGCGGGGGTGGAAAAGGAATGCGGGCCGTCAGGGATGAAAGCGAGTTGGAATCAGCGATTCGTGATGCGTCCAACGAGGCCCAAAGCGCGTTCGGGTCCGGTGAAGTTTATTTGGAAAAGCTGATTGAGCGTCCTCGGCACATTGAGGTGCAGGTGCTTGGTGATGAGCACGGAAACCTGATTCACTTGGGTGAGCGCGAGTGTTCGATTCAGCGACGGCATCAAAAGGTTGTAGAAGAGTGCCCGTCTCCATTGAGCCGTACTACTCCCCGTTTGCGGCAGGAAATTGGGGAAACGGCTTTAAAAATTGCCCGAGCGGTGAATTACTATAACGCCGGGACGCTGGAATTTCTGGCGGATCAGTCGGGGCGCTTCTACTTTCTGGAAATGAATACCCGTTTGCAGGTGGAGCATCCGGTCACAGAGTGGGTAACGGGTCTCGACTTGGTTCGCTGGCAAATTACCATTGCAGCGGGTGAGAGATTAACGATTAAACAGGAAGATATCCAATGGCAGGGGTGTGCGGTAGAGTGCCGGATTTATGCGGAAGATCCGCAGAACAATTTCTTCCCCAGTCCGGGCAAGCTGACGCAGTATGTAGAGCCTGCCGGACCGGGCGTGCGTGTGGACGGTGGCGTTTATAGCGGCTGGACCGTTCCTCTCGAATATGATCCGCTGCTGGCAAAACTATCGGTGTGGGGTCTGACGCGCGAAATCGCGATTGAGCGAATGCGACGGGCGCTTTGGGAATATCAAGTGCTTGGCATTACCACTAACGTGCGGATGTTTCAGCAGCTTATGGCAGACGGGCGTTTCGTAGCCGGGGATCTCGACACCGGGCTTCTGCAGCGGTTCATAGCGGAGAAGGCGGAAGCGGAGCCGGACGGAGCCGAGCTGACGGCAACGGTCCTGGCGGCAGCCGTTTTTGAAAACCGAAGTAGAAGTAACGGAGTAAAACCGGTGGATACGCGGACAGGAACTGTTTGGCAGATCCAGGGCCGAAGAGGGCTGCTCCGTTGAGACTGAGGGTGGAGGTGAACGGCAAAGTCTTTGAACTCTCGCTTCAAAGGCACGGGAACGGGTCCGATTACACGTATGTGCTGGAGGGGGCCGAAAACAAAGCGGAGCCTGCTTCGGTTGTTGAGGTGAGTCCCGGAGTCTTTTCGGTCCTGCTTGGCACACGAAGTTTTACCGCTTACTTGTCGAAAGACCGCGAGCGCCTGGAGGTATCGGTCGGGAGTGAGCGGCATTGGGTTTCCCTTTCCGATAGAAGGGACCGTCGGGCGGGAGCCCAAGCGAATGCGGCGAGCGGGCCTGCGGAAGTCCGGTCCCAAATGCCGGGGAAGATCATCAAATTTTTAGTGGAGCCGGGTTCGGCCGTAAAGGCTGGACAAGGATTACTGGTAGTGGAAGCCATGAAGATGCAGAATGAAATGAAATCGCCGAAAGACGGCGTGGTGGCGAAAATACAAGGGTACGAGGGCGCTACAGTCAATGCGGGTGAGACGCTGGTTGTAATTGAGTAGGGGGCAATGCCAAAACCAGATTGCAAGATTTGCGGCGGTACCGGTTGGGTGATTACCGAAAAGGACGGAATCTCCTCGGCGGAGCGCTGCCCGTGCGTCGCGCAGACGCAGTTAGAAAAAGCGGAAGACAACGCGCGCATTCCCGAAAACTTCCGGCGTGCTTCGTTCGAGACTTTTTTCCTTCCGCAAGATAATCCTACGGCGCAGCGCGGTTTAGCGGATGTGATGCTGACCGTTTCGGCCTATACGCGCCAGTTCCCGCACAACGCGAAACCTGGTTTATTGCTGATCGGGCCTCCTGGAACGGGTAAAACTCATCTGGCGGTGGCGGCCCTGCGGCTGCTGCTGGCGCGCGGGCATGAAGGCATTTTCTTCGATTATCAGAATTTGCTGGACCGAATCCGGTCGGCTTATGATCAGGCGCTGGGAACCAGTAATCGCGAAGCGTACCGGAGCGCGATGGAAAGCGAGCTGTTGCTGCTGGACGACCTAGGGGCGCACCGGGTGACGGATTGGGTAGAAGACACAGTAACGG
>JAFAZU010000271.1 GCA_019239585.1 Acidobacteriaceae bacterium | reverse complement strand
TCCGAAGACGTGGTCGAAACCGGAAGCCCTGTTTGATGGCAAAGACTTAAATGGCTGGGAGCCGATAGGGGATCCCGCAAAAAGCCATTGGGTAGTGAAAGATGGTTATCTGCTGAATGAATCGCGCGGGGCGAATCTGAAGACGACCCAAAAGTTTAATGATTTCAAGCTGCACTTCGAGGTCAATTGCCCTGAGCCCGCGAACAGCGGCTTTTACCTGCGCGGGCGTTATGAGTTGCAAATGGAGTATGAAGCCAACGGCACCGAACCGCCGGAACGCTCGATGGGGTCAATTTATGGCCGGATCGCGCCCAGCCAACAGTTGCCGCGCAAGCCCGGTGAGTGGGAAACCTTTGATGTGACCTTAGTAGGTCGTACGGTAACGGTGGTTCGGAATGGAGTGACGACGATTGACAGAAAGGAAATTGAGGGAATTACCGGCGGCGCGCTCGATGCGAATGAGGGAGAGCCGGGGCCGTTCTACATCCAGGGCGACCACACGGGCGGCTTGAAGTTTCGCAACATCACAGTCTCGGTGCCGGCGCGTTAAATGCGGCTTACTACACTTGCTCTTTTTAGCTGCTTCCTCCTCGCCGCCGGGCAGGAGGATCACACCCGTTGGAGCGATTACGGCGGGGCCGCCGACTCCGCTCAGTATTCGGCGTTGAAGCAAATCAACCGCTCGAATGTGAAAAATTTGAAGATCGCCTGGAGCTACTCAACCGGGGATAACAACAAGTACTCTTTCAATCCGCTGATCGCGAATGGACGGCTATACGTCCTCGCCCGGAACAATTCGATTGTTGCTCTCGATGCGGTTACCGGTAAAGAGGTCTGGGTGCATGAGGTTGTCCCCCATACCAAACTCGTAACGAACCGGGGCATCAATTACTGGGAAAGCAAGGACGGGAAAGACCGTCGCTTGCTGTTCGCCTCTGATAATTTCCTGCAGGCAATTGACGCCCGTACAGGAGAAGCGATCTTATCCTTTGGCACTCATGGGCGCGTGGATCTCCGGGAAGGCTTTGGCCGTGATCCTCAAACGCTGACCCTGGTGCAATCCACAACGCCGGGGCGGGTCTTCGAAGATTTGTTGATTCTCGGCTCGGCGACGAATCAGGGTTATGGATCTGCTCCCGGTGACATTCGCGCCTTTGATGTGCGTACGGGCAAGCTGGCGTGGACGTTTCACACGATTCCGCATCCGGGCGAATTCGGATATGAAACCTGGCCCGCGAATGCCTGGAAAACTGGGGGCGGCGCCAATAGCTGGAGCGAGCTTACTCTCGACGTCCGGCGCGGTATTGTTTACATACCCACAGCCAGTCCGAAATACAACTTCTATGGAGTAGACCGGAAAGGGATGAACCTGTTTGGCGATTGCCTGCTGGCGCTCGATGCCCGCACGGGCAAGCGTCTTTGGCACTTCCAAATGGTTCACCACGATATTTGGGATTACGACAACCCGACCGCACCGCAACTGCTGACCGTCCGGCATAACGGAAAGGACATGGATATTGTTGCGCAAGTGGGCAAGGAAGGCTTCATCTGGGTGTTTGATCGCGTTACGGGAGAACCGCTCTGGCCGATTGAAGAGCGGACCGTGCCTCATTCCGACATGCCCGGAGAGGAAACTTGGCCCACGCAGCCGTTCCCGTTGAAGCCGCCCCCCTTTGCGCGGCAGAAGTTCACAGTAGATGATCTGAACTCTTTCATGAGCCCCGAGGAACGCGCCCAAGTTCGAGACAAAATGGAGAGCGCCCGAAATGAAGGGATGTTCACTCCGCCGGGAGTGCGGAACACAGTGCAAATGCCCGGCAACAACGGCGGGGCAAACTGGGGCGGAGCAGCCGTTGATCCGGCTAATGGAACCCTGTACGTGGCGTCGAAGGACCTTCCGGCCATGCTAAAACTGGAGCGCCATGACCAATCGGAGCCGGTCCGTTACTACAGCGGATTTGGATTTATGATCACAAGTTCCGGTTTTTCGCCCATCACTCCGCCGTGGGCGTCGCTGACCGCTTATAACTTGAACGAAGGAACCATCAAATGGAAGATCCCGCTGGGAGACGTACCCTCCTTAGCCGCTAAGGGTTTCAGCAACACGGGCGTTCACTTCTTGAAAGGCGGCCCAGTAGTCACGGCAGGAGGACTGATCTTCACCGCAACCCGAGATCGCAAAGTACGCGCTTTCGACGAGGAAACCGGTAAACTACTTTGGGAAACAGAACTGGAAGCCGGCTCAGAAGGCGTCCCGGCCATATACGAAGCAGGCGGGCGCGAGTACTTAGTCGTCTGCGCCGCTGCTCAGTCCGACATCGATCCATCGTCGAAGAACAAAATACACGGTGCCTACGTAGCGTTCGCATTGAATGCAGAGCCGGGAACGAAGTGACCGGCTATAAAGACTGCCTTGACTGTTTCCAGCCTCCGAACTTCTTTTCAAGTTCTTGGCAAATTTGAAGCGTTAGCATGTCGCGCCAGGGTTTCGTGATGACCTGGACGTTGATTGGCAACCCGTCTTTTTCGGCGCAACGGACTACAGCAGCGGGAACTCCGGCAACGTTCCAGGCCATGGTATAACTGAAGCCTTCAAAGTTGCCGGGCTTCACGGATTCGCCGTGTTTCAGCGCCGGTTGCGTGTAAACCGGCGAAAGAATAGCATCGTACTGCTTGAAGAAACGGGCCAAGTCTGCCCGGTACTGATCCCACTGTGCCCAGAGCGAGGCAAACTGGGCCATACTCGCGCGGCGGATGCGCATGCGGCTCAGGAAACCATCTTCGAGCAGCGGGTGTCTTTGGTGACTCCCAATCGTTTGCAGATAAGCGTCAATGCCTTCGCTTCCATCAGCTCCGAGGAGGGCTAGTTCCAATTCGTAAGCGTCGGCTGCTCCCGGTGGTACTTCCTCTTCAACGACCATTCCGCAACTGGCCAGGTAGCGGGCTGCGGCTTGTACCGCTTCTTCGGTCTCCGGTGTGCAGCGGGCAAAACCGTTATTAGTAAAAAACGCCAAGCGAAGCCCGCTCAGGTTAGAAGGTTCGTCGAGGGGAGCAGGCGGGCAGGTAAAGTCAAGGCCGTCCTCACCGGACAGAAGTTCCATGGCAAGCTTCAAATCTTCAACATAACGGGCCATCGGTCCGATCTGCCAAACTTCGGCAACCCAGCCGCCTGCCGGCGGCACGTGTCCGGTACGCGGAAGACGCCCCGTTGTTGGTTTGATACTCGCAATGCCGCAAAAGTGGGCCGGAAGCCGGACACTGCCTGCGGCATCGCTGCCAAGTCCTAAGGGCGAGCCGCAGGTAGCAATCAAAGCTGATTCGCCGCCGCTACTTCCGCCGGAAGTGCGTTCGAGATCGTAAGGATTATTCGTGCGGCCGTAAATAAGATTGTCTGATTCGTAGGCAAACAGAAGGTCAGGCAGATTGGTCTTGCAGAGCGGGATCGCACCGGCATCGCGCAGCCGCTTCACCAATGTCGCGTCCTCTTGAGCAGGAGGGGCATTCTTACGGCCCAGCGTTCCGGCGGTACATTTGGTTCCGGCAACGTCAATAGAGTCCTTGATCGACACGGGAACGCCGTGCAGCGGCCCGCAGGGTTCACCTTTAGCTAAGTGCTTATCGGCTGCCTGAGCCGCTTGAAGGGCCGACTCGCTCAGGAGTTCCGTAACGGCGTTGATTGCCGGATTGATCCTCTTGATCTGTTGGATGTGGGCCGTTACCAATTCGGTGGACGAAACCTCTCGAGTCCGAACCATTTCGGCCATCGCTCGTGCGCTTAGTTGTAGCAAATCCAAATCTAGCAATTACTACGCAAACCACTTATGGATGTCCTCACCTTGTCGTTAGCTGAGAATTGAAACACCAACGCTCCACTCCGTATAGAGATGAAATCGTTTCGTACCGCTCGAATGCTGCTCTTGGGTTGCACTTTCATTTTGTCCGCTGTGGCTCAGAACTGGATTTCGGTAGGTGTGAAGGGCGGTATCCCACTCACCGAGTCCTTCGCGGACCGGACATTCGATTATGCTTTTTACAACGTCCAGCATCCATTTGGCCCACCCTCGGTGGTGTCGCAAACAACAAGAGTTTACAGCGGCTCCAAATAATTCGTCCTTGGGCCAACGGTTGAGGTTCAGTTGCCCTTTGGACTGGCGTTTGAGGCCGATGGACTTTACCGGCCAATGGAAGCCAAAATACAACAGCCAACTTCACTAGCCAGTTTTCTGTTAGGGTTGGGCAGCACCACGCTTTCGAACAGAATTGACACTTGGGAATTTCCGCTTCTGGCGAAATATCGCTTGTCCCTGCCAATTATGAGGCCATACTTTGAAGCAGGGCCGACGTTCCGAACGCTGAGTGCTTCGGTCGCACAACACATATCGGGAACTGGCTTTTCGGCTGGTATCGGCCTGGAAACTCACATCAGACGACTGCGAGTCGCTCCAGAAGTGCGCTACACCCGCTGGAGCAGTGATGCTTCGGACACTGCCCCGTTCTACATTCCCCGAAGAAACCAAGTAGAGCTTTTGCTGTACTTACTTTATTAAATGGTAGTCCATCGTGTAGGTTCCTTCGTTGCGGAAAACTGACTTTTTAGCGCGGATTTTATGAGTTCCCGGCGATAAATGATCGCTACTCCTCATCTTCCCGCGCCTGAAAGCAACTGCGTCCTTCCCGGCACAAGGAGCCGTGGACGTAATGCTCATCAGGTCCTGCTTTTCCCATGGTCCGCAAACACCAGTAGCTCGTCGTGGCTCCCATCGCTTCTTGTAAATGGACCAAATCATCGCCATAGATGCCGAAAGCGGACTTGCTTCGTAGGTGATCGCACTTGCTTGATTGTGAAGAAACCCTTGCGCTCATGCTACCCCTCCTACCGCGCTTCGATCACGGCCCATTAAACCGGCTGCCAGCAAGACAGTCCGGTATACAGCGGTTTCAAACAAAGCCTTCTTGTATCCGTTGTTGGAAAGCGGAGTCGCATTTGCTACTGCCAACCGGCCTGCTTCACGAGCCACCGCTTCATTCAACTCTTTTCCACGTAATGCCCCTTCCGCAGCCGTAGCATGTTGCGGCGTGGGCGCTGCCACCCCCAGCACAATTGCTGCTTCGCGGCAAAGGGGGCCATCCATTTGCAA
>JAFAZU010000235.1 GCA_019239585.1 Acidobacteriaceae bacterium | reverse complement strand
AACGGCCTATGGGCGGAGATCCTGCAAAACCCCAGCTTCGAAGAGAATCTTTGGAGCGTGGGAAATATCGAGCAAATGGTGCGGGAGGAGCCTGCACTGAGCCACTCTTCGGGATTGGGCCTGCCGCTGCCGTGGGAGCCCCTGAATGCTAATCAAGGGAATCGGTATGAGCCGCGCTGGGGCGATGCAGCTAACTCGTGGCGGTCTCTCGCCATTTTGGGCGTGCCGCAGCAAGCGACTGGCGTGAAACAGAAAGTGTACCTTCCAACGCACCGCGAGGAGCGCTACACCGGCAGTCTCTATGCGAAGCACCTCAGCGGGCCAAGCACAATCTCAGTTTTGCTAGAGGCAAGAAATCATCCGGACCAGATTCTGGCGCGGGCCAATGTTGATGCGAGCGCAACAGAGTGGGAGAAGTATGTATTTAACCTCGATATAGCGCCCGGCAAGCTCCAGCCCTTGCAGCCGGTGGATTTTGTGCTGCAAGTGGATGGGGACGAGCGCGTGCTCGTTGATCAGGCCAGCTTAATGCCCGCTGATGCGGCCGATGGTCTTGATCCTGATATGGTGGCCCTTTCGAAAAGCATGAATACTCCCTTGCTCCGGTTTGGCGGAAATTTTACGTCCGCTTATCATTGGCGGGATGGAATAGGACCTAGAGACAAGCGCGTTAACGCTCTAAACGTTGCGTGGGGCATTCCGGAGTACAACCAGTTCGGCACCGATGAATTTCTAAAATTCTGTGAACTGATTGGAGCACAGCCGCAAATTGCATTAAACCTGGGCAGCGGAACGCCGCAGGAAGCCGCCGATTGGGTGCGCTATGTCAACGAACACTCCAAACAGCACAGCGGTTTGTTATGGGAGTTAGGCAACGAGTTATGGGGCAATTGGAATCTAGGCTATCCAATCGAAGAAGAATTATCGGAGCGGACAATTCGGTTCAGTCAGGCTGTCCGCGCTGTAGATCCGCAGGCGCGGTTAATCGCTACGGGGCAGGACCCGGATCATTTCCGAAAATGGAACGCCGTTCAGCTCAAAGCTCCGCCGGGCACGTTTGATTATCTGTCAACGCACTTTGTGGTAACCACCGGCAAAGCCAAGCAGAACAACGCGCCCGATGCCCTGACCTCCGCTACCTTTGCACTGCCGGTGGAGCTAGGACGCCAATTGAAGGCCATGCAGAAACAGATTAACAGCACAGAGGGATATAAGGACAAAGTACATATCGCGTTCACAGAATGGCTGTTCTGGTGCTGTGAGCCGGGAGAGAATAAAGCGCCTAGCTTTACTAACATGGGCGGAGCCGTTACTGCGGGCAGTTTCCTGAACATGCTGATGCAAAATGCGGACGTTGTACCGGTCTCGGACATGACGGGCTTGATCGAGTTTGCAGGTATTTGGAAGAAGCGCGGTCGCGTGTACGCCGCCCCCTCATACTACGCATTTCGGATGTACTCGACGGCGCAGGCGGACCAACTTGTGGAGGTTCATAGCAACGCCAAACACTATGACGTGGAGGGGGGCATCACGCGCTTGCCCGATATTAATCATGTGCCTTACCTGGACGTGGTTGCCGCCACAGATCAGGCGAATGACCGGTTGACAGTTTTTTGCGTGAACCGACATCTCACAGATGACATTCCGGCAACGATGATAATCTCAGGATTTGCTCCGGCGGAGAGCGCGGCGGTGCAGTCCTTATACTCAGACAGCATCTACGATGTCAATGATGAAGAGAAACCGGAAGCGATTAAACCGAGGGAGTCCAGTGTCACAGTGGCAGGAGATCGGCTGCAGTACACGTTCCGACACGAGAGCATAACAAGAATCGATCTCATTCGAAAATAACTTATGATGAAGAACCATTTCACTCGCCTGGCTAGCATCTTGGCGCTGCTGGCGGTTGCCGCTTTTGGGCAGCAAGCAACGACGCAATCAGGAAACGGGCGCTGGACGGCGGAACGAGCCAACGCCTGGTATGCGCAGGAGCCCTGGCTGGTGGGAAGCAATTACTATCCGTCGGACGCGATTAACGAGCTGGAGATGTGGCAGGCAGATACATTTGATCCCCAGCGGATCGATAAGGAACTCGGCTGGGCTCAAGGGCTGGGCATGAACACGATGCGCGTCTTCCTGCACGACCTGCTTTGGCAGCAGGACCAGGAAGGCTTCAC
>JAFAZU010000089.1 GCA_019239585.1 Acidobacteriaceae bacterium | reverse complement strand
CTTGGACCTGTCCGTCACGATCGAGCCGATCGAAAATCCCCGGAAAGAAGCCGAGGAGCATTATTACAATCCGGTACATCGCGGATTGTTAGAGATGGGCCTCGAGCCTCATTTCCTGACCGAGGACGTGCTGGCGCAAATGTTGGAGCGTATTATCCCTCATCGCGATAAGATCAGCCGCGCACGCATCATGCCTCGTATCCGCTGGCGCTGAGCCGCCACGTATGCACTGTATTGGCGCTTGTGACCTCCATCTCCTACCGCTCAAGCGTCGTCAGCTCCACGCTCTAACTACTTTTATGGCAGTTCTGTTTTTGAGGTGCAGATGGGGAGTTACGGTAAAACACGAAGGCAAATGCACCATAAAGGCTAACGAGCGCCGTGAGCGCGCGAAACAAGAAGAGAATCGTCGCGAAGGGTGAAACGCCATCGCCCGAGATCAGACGGCAAACATAGGCGAACGCCAATTCACCAACCCCGATACCTCCCGGCGTCAACGGAAGCACATTGGCCAGCATCGAAACGGCGCCCGCCAAGGCATAACCGGCCCAGTCGAGATGTCCAATGCCGGACCATATCCCGAGCGCGGCGATGGCGCCGAGTGAAACGACGTGCAGCAACATGGAAAGCGCCCACCCGGCTGCGAGGCTGCCAGGATGAGCGCTGAAATCGCGCAAGACCAGGATGAGGGCGCGCAGCGCTCGCCAGAGAAGCCCCGGCCGCGCACTTGCAACCGGGATGCCGACGAGAAGGCGCGGGATGACGAAGAGCGCTACCACGCCCGCGGCGAAGACGAACACGCCGGCTAGCGCTCGGGAGTTTCCGCTGTCATAGCTGAAAGCCAGATCGGGCCGCAGTAAAAGGATCGCGGCACCGATCGAGACGAGGCCAAGAAGGCCCAAAACCCTGTCGATGAGAACAGAGAGGACACCCGCGCCGCGCCGGCCGCGGCTGAATGGCAAAACATAAAGGATGCGTGTGGCGTCCCCACCAACGCCGCCGGGCACGAACATGTTGTAGAACGTGGCAATCCACGTGATGTTCAGGGCTCTGACAAGGCCGACCGCGATGGCTTGCGTACGTAAAAGAACGTTCCAACGATATGCGGCGATGATGACCGTCAGCGCAATGAGGAAGAAGACCCCGAGGGGCACGTCGTAGGATCCGGACAAATTCGTCAGGACCCTGAGGTCAACCAATCCAAACCAGAAGAGACCGACCAGCGCGCAAAACGTGACGGCCAGCTTCAGCGCGGCAGAACGGGAGACTGTCAGCACGAGCCTTTTCATAAGGGCACGGACCTCAGGCTCCGCTCTCGCGCACGACGCCCATGATGAGCACATAGGGGCCGCCTGTGTAATCGATCGCTGTCTGCCCTCGGAATTCAAAGCGAAGACCGAGGGGAGCCAATGCGGCCCCTGCCTTTTCGAGCGCATTCGTCATGTCAGCTTTGACCAATATGGCGAGTGGATCACCTGGCGCGATATGTCCCGCCTCGATTTTCGGAAAGCCCGCGTTCCAGAAATAGCCCAACGGACAAGCTGAACTTGCAACCGTTATGGCGTGCCGAAGAAGATAGGAAACGTGCTCGTGGGTGGGCTCGACCCCGACGTTACTCCAAATCTGAGGTATGCCTTCCGGAAGCAGGGCGTTCATAGCGCCGAGAGCGACGTTAACGGCTCGATATTCCTGCGGATTTTGAAACGCCTCGCTTCCACGAACATGGGGTTGGTATGATGAGAAGCTCACTCCCGAGATCGAAGCCAAACAAAGCACCGCGATAACGGATGAACGAAGCCATTGACCGCGTTGCGGCCAGCTAAGCAGCGTTTCCGCTGTGAAGGAAGCCATAATTATGGCCAGGAGGGCCAAATGGATCGCGCCCTGTGGCAATTTCAATGTCTCACTCAAATAGTCGCCACGAAGGCCGGGGTTGGAGAGGGCTAGGCCGAGGCTGGCCGCTCCTAAAATGAGTGCGATGCCGCCCCCACGCCGACCAGTCGGGACAACGAGCACGCGGAAGGATAACACGACGAAGGCGAAGCCGACGACAAGTTCGTTATATTCGTCATATTGCTCCGCCCGCATGTGCAAAACTTGGGCTAGGAAGATCGCCACGATTTGCACCCAGAAAATCGCAAGCACGACGCCATAGTCTGCAGCTAGGGCTCGGCGCGCCGACCAGCCATACTCGCGCAGCCATTTAAGCGTGTCATAAAATACAAAGATAACAAAAAACAGAAAAGGGCGGGTGAGGACATAGCCTGGAGTCACAGGCTCCAGAACATAACGCGACCACGCCGCAAAGGCATTCGCGAATTGCGGTATGAAGAACCAGAAGCGCCCGACCAAAACTTCATTGATCGCCCCGAATATGATCGTGACCGCCACGAGGGCGATGAGCCCGCGCCAGAGCAAGCCGCCAATCGCCTGCCAAAATGAGATTACCTTCTCGCCACGGAGCGGAGCCACCAACAGAAGGAGGCCGACCGAGACGAGATAGACCGAAGCCATGAGATGAGCGTAGATGGTGCAGACCATCATCGTCAGTGTCGTCCAAAGCGCCCATGTTGCGCGCGTCCGGAAATAGATGGTGGCCACGGCGAGACAGATGGTAAGGTAGCAATTCATTATCCCGCCAATGTAGCTGTTCCCCGCAGTCCAGAGCGCGAAGGGCGTAAAACCGTACAGGACAGCGGCGAGTAGGGCACTCCACTGCTGTACAAACTGGCGCGCCGCGATGTACAAAGCGGCAAGTGTTGTCCAAAAGAGGAGGAGATAGAGGAGATAGGAGGCCGTGACGGGCGAAAACAGGTGGTACAAGACAAAGCCGGGAAGCATGCCAGGAAGCCGGCCGAGCGTGTAGGCGCTCGGAGCCATGATGGACATGAAATTCCAGAAACGCCCGTAATTGAACGTGTAGAGACCGAACCAATGCCAGCTATCACATCCAGTATTGCCAAAAGGAGCTGATGAATTCACGACAGCGATGGCAATCGGCAGCGTCAGGATGACGAGAATGACCACAAAACGCGAGGGCAGAGTTGACGGCACGGACAAGTTCCGGACTAGGAGGCGGTCTGGCGACAGGCAGCAGGCGCATGCTAATAAGGCCGGAGCCGAATTAGCGTTAGCGTTACCCGCTCACTGACGCAAGGCGTGAGGATCTTGGGCGCGCCCGGAGCATTGACACCGTAATTGACACCCTAGGAGCTCTTATGCGAATTAGCACGATCTAGTTGGCGACCGGCGCTTCAACAAAGATCTCGGACTAGCCAGAGCTCATCACTAGCGCCAGCTTCAGAATTTCTCGTCAGTGAGGCTCCCGCGTGTTGGAAACGTTTGAAACGGTGCCACGCATCGACACGGTGGCAGGGGCTCGCGTTCATAAATCCGCCTTTCCGCTCTCGATCGTCGTGCCGATCTATAATGAAGAAGGCCTGCTGTGGCAGATGGCGGAGACGCTCAGCCGCGACCTTGACGCAACGGTTGGGATCGGTGCTTGGCAATATGTGCTGGTGGAGAATGGTAGCACCGACGCTACGCCAAAGATCGTCGAGCGTATTGTTGCGACATGGCCGGGCAGCATCAAGGTCGCTCTCCCCCGGCCGAATATTGGGCTCGCACTACGTCGCGGCCTCGAGGCTGCGCAATCGGACTACGCCTATATCATCAATGTCGATTTTTGGGATGGGCTCTTTCTTCGATGGGCTTGGGCAAACCGCTTGTCCTATGATCTCATCCTGGGTTCGAAGCGTGCCGATCCTTCGCTCAACAGGTTGCCGCCCTACCGCAAGATGCTGAGCTGGGGGTTGAACCTCCTCTTTCAGGTGTTCTTCGGATTCGTGGGCAGGGATACGCATGGGCAGAAGATGCTTTACCTTCCCGCCATGCTGCCGATCATCGAGCGCTGCGTCATGGAGCGAGGCCAGTTCGATACGGAGTTCACGCTTCGGGCCTTGCGGCGTGGACTTTGGGTCGCGGAGGTTCCCGTTCCCGTCATGGAACAGCGCCGGCAGCGCAACCTGATGATCCGCAAAATCTGGAACAACCTCGTCGACGTCTTGCGGCTGAACAGGGTCATGTCGCCTATCCCATTCACGAAGACCAGGTACCACCGTTGGGCCCGCGAAGATATGGAGCTGATGCATGTCGTCTCTTGGGGAAAGCGCTCGGACTGATTGGATCACATATTGGGATCGACAAAAGCTTTTCAGCGATCGCCTTTGGCAACTTCATGCTCGTCATTTTGTGAAAGCTTCACAGGAGTTGATGGCGTTTGGGCCTGAGGACCGTGTGCTCGACATCGGTTGCGGCTCCGGCTATATCGCCGCATTGCTCGCTCCGCGGGTTCAGGAATATTGGGGTCTCGATACGTCACCCCGTTTCATTTCGCAGTGCCGCGCACGGTTGGTGGACGAGCCGAAAGCCACCTTCGAAGTCCTGCCACACGATGATTACTTTGACTTCTCGCAGGCGCCCAAAGGCCATTTCAATAAGGTGATTTGTGTCGGGGTCGTGCCCCTTTACCCGAAAGTCGAGGATGTCGGTCGATTGATGGAAACCGTCCGAGAGATGATTACACCTGAGGCGCGCATGATCATTACCGATTTCGTCCTGAACGGTAGCATACTGAAAGACGTATGGGGCAGCATCATGGGCGGGATCAAATACGAGTGCCTTGGAGAGAAGCTCAAATTATTATGGGGCGCCAGCACTACGGAATATTTAAAGCAGCGGAGGCTGGAAAAGATCCTTTCCTTTACTAAAAATGAGTTGGAGTATGCACTTTCAGGGTATGGAGTAGCAGGGCGCCTCATAAAGGGCCAGCTGGGAATGAACACCCAGCGTTGGCATATTTTCTATCAATTCTAGAAATGAGCGCGAAAGCATCTCTGTGCGGAATGTTGGAGCCTGGGCCTGTTTTCCCCGATTACCAGCTCCTACGCGTCTGAAAGCGAACCGGAATGAGAGGTGGCGGTCAGATAAGGTTTGCCCCCGAGCATGACGTAAGCTCAGTGAAACGGCTTCGGTATGCGCCGCACCAATCGCCTCGATCGCATCCATCGGGCCGGCGCGCTTCAGCGAAAGTTTACCTCCCTACGCGAGAAATCGCCCTTCAATGTCGAGCAGCGAACGAAGGTGAGCGCGTCCCGTCCTGCTTTCCCGAAACCGCGGCCGGATAGAGGTTGTGGCCCGGACGCGCCACGGAAGGATTATCTCGGTCCATGTGAACGCCGTCGGCCTGTCGCGTTCCGTGGCTCGATGAACCGCTTTTGGCCCGGCCCATCCTGACCGCGATCCACATCATTCAGCTGTATTTCAGAGTCCAAATGAACTGAAGCGGTGATTATCCCTTCGGCGCGCGTACGTGTTCCGGGCGAAAGCCCATGCCGATGAGCCGGGCCGGGATGCGCTGCAGAAGCGGAAAATGTGTGACGAGCCGCGTCGGCAAAGGGGCGCGGGGGACCGCCTTCGCCTCGTCCGCGCCGAACAG
>JAFAZU010000074.1 GCA_019239585.1 Acidobacteriaceae bacterium | reverse complement strand
GTGAACCAAGTCGATTCCCGCGATTGCGCATATGGAGCATCCAAAGGAACCGCACTCCAGAAATCCACATCATGCACGGGAAAGGCGAAGGAGGCAGGCATCACCCCGGCAACCCTGTAGCTGTATTTGCCGAGATGGACGGTTTTGCCCGTCATGTTAGGATTTGCCCCGAAATGGCGACGCCAGAAGCGGTCACTAATCAAAACGGCGCTAGGTCCGCCAAACTTTTGCTCTTCAGGCAGAAAATCCCTGCCAATCGCAGGAGAGATGCCCCACACCTGCAAGAACCGGGGAGCAACATACGCCACTGTTTCTTTTTCCGGAACAGGGCCGGAAGTCTCGTTGGCATCATCCGTGTAATACCCAGTGATGGCTTGAAACGTAGAGTTTAGCCGGTTCCAGTCCTCCAACCGAACGGGCGCAACAAACGGGTTGGAACTCTTCAGCTTGGAATTGTGTTGTTCGATTCTTACCAATTGATCGCCTTTCGGAAACGGCAGAGGCCGCAGCACAATGGCGTCAATGGCCGAGAAAACTGCGCTGTTGCCCCCGATGCCTAGCGCCAGCGTCAAAATCACCGTTATCGAAAAAGCGGGCGACTTCCGCATGAAGCGAAACGCGGATTTGAGATTAGCCATGGTGTTCTCAACCGTCACGATGCGGTAAACATCGCGCAGTTCCTCCTTCAGTTGCTCTCCGCCGCCGAACTCCAGAACAGCCTGACGGCGCGCTTCGTCCCCCTTCAGTCCCGCAACGATTTTCTCCTCTGTCAACTTTTCGATATGAAACCGGATCTCGGAATCGAGTTGCTTGTCGTAGGCGTTTTTTCGAAAGAAAGATTTCCACCAATTCATACGTCACCCCCCTATTGCGCTGCCTTGAGGATCAGACCTACCGCTTCCGCCAGCCGGTTCCAATTCGATTCCTCTTCCGTAAGCTGCTTACGCCCTTTCGCGGATAACTTGTAGAACTTAGCCTGTCGTCCGTTATCCGACTCGCCCCACTCCGCCTGCAGCCAGCCGCGCTTTTCCAACCGGTGCAGCGCCGGATACAGCGATCCTTGCTGCACATTCAATACTTCCTTGGAAATCTGCCGGATGCGCAGCGAAATACCGTAGCCATGTACCGGGCCAAGTGCCACAATCTTCAAAATGAGCATGTCTAAAGTGCCCTGCAGGAGGTCCGATTTGTCAGTAGGCATGAACTTCTCTATGTTGTTCTACATATAAACCTAGATATATAGGATGTCAAGGAGAAAAGAAGTTTTGTAGTGCCAAGCTGAAGGTAGCGCGGAATGGACTGGACATTGCTGCTGAAGTCTTCATGAAGAAAAATATGCAGAAGGCTTACGATGTTTTTAATGCTCTTGGCGCGGCTTCCCTAGATCAACCTACCAAATCTGAGGCAAAATAAGGAGTATGGCAACCGACGCAAACATCAAACTCCCCGATGAACTGCTGGCGCAGGCGCAAAGCATCGCGCAGACCGAGGGAATAACTGCGGACGATTTCGTTACCGAAGCCACTAAGAAGCAAGTTGCCCGCAAGCTGATAGAAAAGCTAAAGCGCGAAGCCAAGCCTAGCGGCATGACGGAAGATGAGGAGATGGAAATCGTTAACAAAGCCGTCCACGATTATCGACGCGGACGATAAATGCGAGCCGTCTTCGACAGTAATGTTTGGATTTCGGCTTTCCGCTTCAAGGGAAGGCCGCTAGAGCTGGTACTAAAAGCGGCTGAAGGAGAGTTTGAGCTTTACACCTCGCAGTCCATCATGGACGAAACCGCCCGCGTCCTGCGCGAGAAGTTCAATGCTCAGCAGCCAGAGATAGATGAAGCGCTGAAAATCATGAGTGCGGCTGCGAGGAAAGTAGAGCCGTCTATAAATCTGGACGTGGTGAAAGACGATCCAAAAGACAACCATGTAATTGAATGTGCCGTGGCTGCCGGGGCGCACGTCATCGTGACAGGAGATAAAAAGCACCTGCTGAAGATGGGTGAGTACCAGGGCATTAAAATGATGCAGGTGGCGGAGTTTCTAGGCCAGCAACGGGGGCGCTAGAAAGACTACTTGATTCCCAAGCATTTCTTGCATTCTTCTGAAAGCGTCTTTTTGCATTGGTCGAGCAACGCATTAGGAGAGGTAAAGGGTTTCTGCCGGTTCAGGGCATTACAGTATCGCACTTTGATGTTTTCAATTGAAGGCGGCTTTCCGAGATCGAAGCCGCAGGACGAATCGGAAATATCACTTGGGAGAAGTTCAAAATGAGTCAGCCCCAGAAACTTGGCAGCTCCTGAGATGATCGTAGAAGACCGTTTCATGCCCCACAACGTGCTGTCGGTAGTCGGCCTTGGTAAAAGTTACGGAGATACTGCGGCGGTTCAGGACGTCTCCTTTGATGTTGCCCGAAACGAAATTGTGGGACTCCTGGGACCTAATGGGGCGGGTAAAACCACTACCATTAATATGATTCTTGGCATTCTCCAGCCCAGTTCCGGAAGCATCAGCATTGAGGGTATTGATCTGGCCCGCCATCGCTCGCAAGCACTCGAACGCACCAACTTTGCAGCCGTTTACGCTCCGCTTCCCGGCAACCTCACGGTTTATCAAAACTTGCGGATCTTCGGTCTAATCTACCGGGTGAAAAAACTTTCGGAACGCATCGAAGCGCTCCTAGCGGAGTTCGACCTTCAAAAATTCCGCAACGTGAAGTGCGGTGTTCTTTCTTCCGGTGAGCAGACCCGCGTATGTCTGGCAAAGGCAATGCTCAACCGTCCGCAACTGCTCCTGCTCGATGAACCGACGGCTTCGCTCGACCCCGCTACAGCCCGAGATGTTCGTGCCAAAATCCGTGCTTTAACCGCGCAAGGCGCCGGAGGCGTGCTCTGGACTTCTCACAATATGTACGAAGTGGAGGAAGTCTGCGACCGCGTGCTGTTCCTGTCACACGGAAAAATTCTCCTCGAGGGCAATCCGAGAAGCCTGCCCCGCGAGTATGGCAGCTCAACACTGGAAGATCTTTTCGTTACCGTTGCACGCGAACCATTAACGCTGGAGACCCATTAATGACGCACTTTAGCCGGATCGCTGCGGTTGTTCTGCGTGTTTTTTATCTGTTGCGCGGAAGCCCGGCGCGAATCTTGCCATTGTTCGTCTGGGTCGCTGTCGACATTGTGTTGTGGGGATTTATTACGAAGTATCTGAACAGCGTAACCGCGTCCGGCTTTAACTTTGTGCCTGCGCTCCTGGGAGCCGTTCTACTCTGGGACTTTTTCGGTCGCGTCATTCAAGGAGTGACGACGGTGTTTTTCGAGGATGTATGGTCCCGTAATTTTCTCAACGTCTTCGCGACGCCACTTTCGGTCCGGGAATACATTACAGGTCTAGTGCTTTCCAGCACGGCTACCAGCGCCCTCGGTTTGATCGTTATGGTGCTCCTAGCCACTGGGGTCTTTGGCCTGTCATTTTTCACTTATGGCTTCCTGCTGTTTCCGTTTCTTCTCGTGCTGTTTTTATTTGGAATTGCGGCAGGTATTTTTGGCGTTGCGGTCGTGCTTCGTCTCGGTCCTGCAGCCGAGTGGCTCATCTGGCCCATTCCCGCGCTGCTTTCGCCTTTTGTCGGCGTCTTCTATCCGCTCACCATTCTGCCGCGCTGGATGCAAGC
>JAFAZU010000042.1 GCA_019239585.1 Acidobacteriaceae bacterium | reverse complement strand
GAACTGAGTCACCGTGATAAGCGAACGCTGGTGGTCGTCAGTGACGGCGGCGATAACGTCAGCATGGTAAAGCTTCCTGATCTCTTACGCCTATTGGAAAGCTCGCGCGCCACAGTTTACACTGTTGGTTTGTATGATCCGGAGGATCGCAACGCGCATCTTGCCGTGTTGAAGAAATTATCGCGTATCAGCGGCGGAAGATTTTTTCAGCCTGCCACGGCTGCTGATATAGGTCCTGTTTTCGACCGAATCGCCCGAGACATCCGGAACTGCTATACCCTCGGCTACACCCCGGATACCAGCAATGCTAATCGCGATACCCATACGGTGAAAGTAATAGCACGGGAAAACGGTCGTAAGTTAGAGGTACGTACGCGAACCAGTTACTCGATCTCGCCTTCACCGTATGTAACAGGTCATCGAGACCGCAATTAGATCATGACTGATCCTAACGGCCCGGTTATTATCCGGCAATCTTCAGCTCCGCCGTTAATCAAACCAGGCGTTCATGCCTATAATAGGCGACGCCGGTTCAACGTCGTTCGGGAGCGCATCAGCAATCTCAGTATTCTGCAGCTCTGTCTTGCTGCCTTGGGTTTAGCCGGAATCGGCTACTACACATACACTCTGGTGGATGAGCACGTGTATCAGTCTTTCCAGAACTGGGCTTTCGAGCAGGGCATAGCAGGTCGCTCGGACGTTACATTTGCTGATTACCTGAGCGAACGTACTCTCTTTGGCTTTCTCACTCGCGGAAGCAAAGAGGCAAGAGCATCGGGCATCTCACAACCACCTGCTTCCGCTGACCCCATTCGACCAGCCCAAGGAGCAGTATTAGGCCGTCTCGAAATCGCGCGTCTCCACCTTTCTGCCATGGTGCGCGAGGGTGTTGACGACAAGATTCTGCGCGTTGCCGTTGGTCATGTACCTGCCACGGCCCTGCCAGGACAAGCAGGAAATTTCGCCATTGCCGCCCATCGTGACACGCTGTTTCGCGCCTTGAAGGACATCAGGAACGATGATCTGGTTACTTTTCAATTGATGAATGGAGACAGTTATCAGTACCGGGTAGCGGCGACACAAATTGTCAAACCTTCCGATGTCACCGTGCTTCGCTCGGATGGTGGGGGGCTCATCATAGATGACAGTTCTATTCGGGAAATGCCGAAGTTGCTGACCATGATTACCTGCTATCCCTTCTCCTATGTCGGTTCAGCGCCTAAACGTTTCGTTGTCGAAGCAAAACTGGTAGAAGGAGCTCCCAAGCGAATCCCGGTATCTATTCCATCACCCACGACAGAAGCGGCGACTCCTATTCATAGCATGCCTGTTCGGTCAATGGCCCACCGAAGAGGAGTATGGCCGCAACGGACCAAACAGGCTACTAATAAACCTGTAGAAAAAACGTTACTCAGGGGGTCGGCTGCTCCGGTAAAGCCCGCTAAAAGGAAGGGGTTCTGGCGTAAACTTTTCAGCAACGGTTAGCCGTTAGGAATCGCTCAACTTGTTACACTAGAAAAGAATCCTTGGGAGGTCGTCTAATGGTAAGACTGCAGACTCTGGATCTGCGTATCGGGGTTCGAGTCCCTGCCTCCCAGCCAACCCTTGTTTTCGATTGTTTAGCTTTCTTTAATGCCTCTTACCTGTAGATACCAAGTGTCTGCAGGCCCTGCAAACTTTTAATTCCATACTGGCCAAGCATTATGGTTGGGAGACTGGATGGGGCGGGTGTGAGAATTTGGGCACGGTGCTGTGCCTTCGATGAATCAGCACACTCCGCAGCAGAACCGCGAGTCTTGATTCTCCGCAATAGCATATACTGAATCTCGACCCGCGACTTCGGTGTCGACTCAAACCGGTACCTACTCAAAAATGATCGCGGAAGGAGGATAAGCATCGTGAAGTGGAATACAGCAGTAATAATTTATGGATCAATCTTTCTCTGCACTACCTTGCAGGCCGCCAGCTTCAGTTTCACCTTGGGAAGTCCAACGCCCAGCTTTGCTAACGGCCAGGTCCCAATCGGTACTGCCACTTACAATGCAGCCGTCGCGGGGAATGCCGCCCCTTTTAATGGCTTTATTGGATCCGACGTAACTGGGCCCGATTTCTCGGCCTCATGGTCTTATTCCTACAGCCCGATTGTCGGCACCATTGCTTCGGCGACCTTGATGCTCGGCCTGTATGATGCAGACTCAGCTGCGCCGGGGAACCAAGTGGCTTTGTTTACCCTGAGCGGCACGGATCTGACCACGTCCCTCAATACCAGCCTTGAAGCACTGCATGGCGGCGCAGGAGCGGCTAATGCTGAATACGACATACTCACGATCACCCTGCCGGCCAGTACCTTCACCGCGTTAGCCGGCGGCACGCCTGCACTCAATTTGAGATTGCAAGGGCCGGGCTTAGGAGTGCTGGGTACTACTCCTTTTAATGGGGCCGGTCTGGATTTTTCCACCCTGACGATCAACACCCAAGCAGCAGTTCCCGAGCCAAGTGCTTGCGTTTTAGCAGCCATTGGCATCGCCGCGATCGGCTGGGTGAGGCTTCGCTCCCGTCGGCTCTGACCTGGCACGCCTCTCCATCTGAACGTACGGACCGGCATCTGCCACGGACCGGAACCCTAACCTTTCGTACCAGCGAATGGCCGGGTTGTTCCTTTCTACATGCAGAGTCAGGAGCTTCCCGGTGCTGACCGCTTCGTCGAGCAGCCTAGTTAGCAATCTTGTGCCAAGCCCTCCGCTTCGATACTGCGGAATAATCGCGATGTCCATGAGCCTGATTTCGGCTGATGAACGGTGCACGTACAATCGGCCAATCGGCTGAGTATCATGTACGATCACATCAAAACTGGCTTCCGGATAGTAGTGGCGGTAATGCGTGCGCTGCAGGTGAAATTGACTTCGAAGGAAAGCTTCCTTCTGCTCCTCGGACCAAGGAGCTAATGCCATCTCATTGGCCCTGGTGCTGGCATAGAGCAGGTACAGGAACTCACTATCCTCCGGCTGCTCCGCACGAAGCCGAATCTCAATCGAGCCTGTTTGCATGACTCGTCAGTTGCGCGACGGGAAAATGCCCTGTAGTGCGATACAGAAATTGACGGTCAAGGAGGGGGCCATGTTGTCGTGCGGCTGCCCACCTCCCCCGTTAGCAATAGCCGAAGTCGAGCACGTGGAATCTGCTGATGATGCGTAAGGCGCGTTACCCGCCGTATCGGTGCCCCAAACATTTCCTGCGGGACTGACCTGGTCGGAGCCCGTGCTGTTGCAGACGGCCCCGTGACTATGGGAGGGTATCTCTGCTGTAATCAAGGTATGGGCCTCCTCGCCTGCTGATTGGCCTTGAGGATGCGTAGTGCTCGCGTGCATGGCAGCACGTCCTCGCAGGTCCGGCAAAGCGAAAGTCGTCGTGCCGTTGCCTCCATAGGTGGTGCCCAATAATGCGAAGAGCGCCTGGTTTTGTGCGATCGGCAACAACTGGCCATTACACTGCGCCCATCCACGGGGCGCGAAGGGAAAGGCGAAGACGCTGATCTGTCCTAAAAATGGTTCGCTCATGATATTTCCTCCATTCAACTCCGCGGCGGATAGATGCCGACCATGGCAATGCAGTAGTTCATAACCGCGAACGGCTGAAGGTTGTTGTGCGGCTGCCCGCCTCCTGTGGCACTAATAATATTGACGTTCATCTGATCGCTGCCGCTTGCCGCCGCTGCATACTCCTTGTTTCCTCCTGCATCCGGAGCCCAAACGTTTCCCGGAGGCCCATACGCGTTGCCTGGGCTCGTGTTGCAATTGACTCCATGCGTATGAGACGGGATCTGCGTTGCCTGCAGCGTGATGGTTTCCGAGCCACCTGTAGATCCGGGGGTGTAGGTGTTAAAGTCCGCTCCGAGAGGAATTGAGCCTTGCAGGTTTGGAAGCGCAAAATTGGTTCTGCCGTCGCCTCCGTACTGCGTGCCCAGCACCGAAAACAGCGCGGTGTTTTGCGAGATTGGGAGCAGCTGGCCATTGCACTGTGCCCAGCCTCTCGGGGCGAAATTGAAGCCAAAGATGCGGATCTCACCTAGGAATGGCTCACTCATAATAGAAACTCCTGTTTTGATGTTGGGTTAGCTTTGCGATGGGTAAATTCCGTAAAGCGAGATGATGTAGTTGACCGCCATATACGGCTGTTGATTATTGTGCGACTGGCCACCCGTAGGCCCCGCCGCGAGGGGTGCCATTTGACCGTTCGGCGCTGCCGTAGAATAAGGCGCGATGTTACCACCGGGGTCCGTGGCCCAAAAGTTTCCTTTCGGGTTTGCAGTCGTTCCCTTGGTAGAGCAGTTGGCCGCATGACTGTGA
>JAFAZU010000040.1 GCA_019239585.1 Acidobacteriaceae bacterium | reverse complement strand
ACCGGATGCTCGCCGTTGCCGTCCGGCGCTACCTCCCAGATCACTGTCTTCTCCCGCAGCCGGTCCGGATGCAGGTTCGAGGGCGGCGTCGAAGCAAATAAAATGCGATCACCCCCCGGCGAAAATACCGCGTCATTATGGTCCCGGAACGTCGAAGTCAACTGAGTCGTTTTCCCGTCAGCTCCTAAGTCCACCCGAAACAACTCGGTTACCGTCATTTCACCGTTCAGCGAAAGCTCACCCAGGAAATTGATGCGGGTCAAATCACTCGGATCATTGCGCTCGGAGTTATGTTCCAGCCAATTGCGGATCGAGCGCAAGTCTCCGTCGGGGCTCCCCTGCGCCTTGCCCTCCGTCTTAGGAGCGGGGCGGTCGAAATCAAACCAATCCCGACCAGGTCGTTCGAGATCGAAATCGGGTTTACCCGGCAGTTTGGAAATCGGAATGGCGCTGTTTACCAGCAACGCCTTGCCATCTCCGCGCCAACGAGGCTCCCCTGCACCATACTCCAAACTCGTCACCATGCGTGCCTCGCCGGGGGTTCGCAACGGCATAACCCATATCTGGGGATGCTTTTTCGTATCCGCCCGCACAAAAGCTAATTGCGAACCGTCAGGGCTGATCGTCAAGGCGCTATCACTACGGTCGCCTGAGGTGATCTGCACCGGTTTCGAGCCGCCATTGCGCAGATCGCTCATCCACAAATTGACCCGGTAGCTGTAAACAGGATCGCCGCCCGGAGTCGCGGGAGGGTCGGTATGAATAGACTGCACGCCATATACAGCCAGCCCGCCGTCCGGAGAAACCTTCACCTCCGTCACCCGCTGAATCTTCAGCAGGTCCGTTTCAACAATCGGCTTCTTCGCGCACCAAACGGGCAGAACCAAAGAAAATGCAAGCAACGATTGGAGGAAGTAACGGGGGAGCATGGTCTATTGAACCACAAACTTCTGATCGAATTGACACTGCGAACCAACCAAACAACCCTAAGCAAGCTCCGAAGAAACCGCCTGCAATCCCCGGATCTCCCGGCTTCTTCGCAAAGGAATCAACCAGAGGCATGACAACAGAACACCTGTCGCCCCTATCCACAGGGTCAATGCAACCCCAAACCGCTCCGCCAGGAACCCGCCGCATAAAGCGCCAAAAGGCAACATTCCCCGCGAGGCAAGTTGCATGGCTGCGTTGACACGGCCCAACACCTGTTCAGGAGCCAGTAACTGGCGCAGCGTCGTTTCATTCACGATATAGATTGTCCACATCATGTCGCCTATAAACTGCTGACAGCAGAGATATGTAAACCCAAAGCGCGGAAACTGCGACGACAGCGGAATTAAACACTGCATGCAGCCAATCAACACCGCCGTGATCCAAAATGTTCGCCCCAAGCCGTGTTTGGCTGACAATCGCCCTGCAATCGATGCTCCGACTAAGCCGCCTGCTCCGCCCAGCGCAATGGAGATACCAAGAGCCGAAGTACTCAAATGCACCACTCGAATCGCATTTAACAAGTACAACGGGAAGATAAGTCCCATGGCGAGAAATGCCGTCGCGGACCGAAGCAGCAGTGCCCGAAGAGCCGGATGAGTCCAAATAAAGCGCATTCCATCTAAAGCCTCCGACACAACCGGAACTCCATGTTTCCGTTCCGGGGTGATTTCCCGCTTTCGAATGCTCCAAAGAGATAGAGCGGAAACGACAAAGGACAGTGCGTCCAAAAGAATGGCAACCGGCGCGGTAATTGCCTGCACCAATACGCCCGCTAGTGCCGGCCCGAGCATTTCAGCGCCGGAACTTGAAATACTGAGGCGCCGATTGCCCTCCAGCAACTCTTGCTGCTCCACCAAAACCGGGAGATAGGACTGATAAGCGACATCAAACAAAACCGTTAGTGTTCCGGCCAGAGCCGCAATTACCATCAACGCCGTAATTGACAAAACGTGCATAAATGCAGCTAAAGGAACTAACCCCAGCAAACCGGCGCGCCCCAGATCGGCGGCAATCATCACTGGACGCTTTTTCCACCGATCCACCAGAACGCCCGCGCCCAACCCGAAAACAAGGACTGCTGCGCTGCTGATGGCGGAAAGCACACCCATTTGTGCTGCATTCGCATGTAGAGTTAATAAAGCCGTTAGGGGCAAGCCTTCGCGAGTGATCCGAGAACACACCTCCGAAACGGTCTGCCCCGCCCAAAGCTTGGCGAAATCCTTTTGAACTCGAAAAATCACTTCAGCCAAGGTAGCGCACAGATGGGTGGTGTCCTAAAGCTATAAGGCACCGCTTGTTGAGAGGAACCTTGCCGAACAGTGCCAAACAGTTCAATCGTGATACACAATAGTGGCAGGATTTGCTTCATGGACCGTCGTAACCTATGTGCAATCGTGGCTTGCTACTGCTAGTTTGGCCGGAGATGCAGGGCCATTCCGCCAATACGGCAAACCGGCAGGATTCTAGTCCCTTGCGAGACGCTGCAGAAAGATATGCCATATACTCTGCTCTCCTGACTCCTCCGCCCTTAAGCCACCCGGACCAGAATGTAATTTACGCGATTGTGGACACTACCATTCCCGTCAGAGATGGAACCACAGCACTGAAAGCGGTCTGTGGGGAGATTCCTAGCATCCGCCCGGCGAGTTGGCCTCAACTACAACGGGACTTTGATCAAAACAACAATCGCCCTGTGCTTCTGAAACGGTCGTTTTCTTTGACAAAGCCGTACGTCTTACTATCTGCTCAGCAAGCAACGGAACTGGAACAGCGGCAGATGATTCCTGTGATCCAAACTGATCCTCCCAGCCTCGCGATTACCAGCCCAGTTGAAGGAGCCGTCGATCTGTTTCGACTGAGCAACGTCTTCTTCGATGGTTCTCACAGTATTGCCATGGTCTACGTGTCCGCTTGGTGTGGAACACTCTGTGACTTGCGGGGCTGGCACATTTTGGAGAAAACGCCCACCCAGCGCTGGCGTGAAATCTTGAACGCAAACTGCCTTGCCAGTATTAGCTAGGGAGACTACCTGTGCCAGCGCATCTAAATCTTTGGGCTTAACAACGGCAGAAAACTTCTCGCTCAGCTTTTAAAGCCGAAACACAAGGTTTGCGGACAATGGCCGGTCCAGCCATAATAATGAGCAGTTGTCTGAAGCGCCGCTTCATTGCTCTCCTTCAGTGAGGTGATTTTCAAGCGTCTTGACCCTGGAACTTCACTTTGATTCCGACATTCCATCCCCACAGCAATGCGCTGTGTAATGCTGCCGCCAATAACATTACACAGTTAGATTGTTTGTTTTAAGCTTCGAAACAAGGTTGAGCGTAAAGTGGCCGCCTGTAAACAAGTGGATGGCACCTTTCTCTAAACGCCACATCACATTCTGCTGTCATACAATCTATTTCATCTCTGCTTGGCAGTGACATTTTTCTTCTGGAGAACTAGAGATGAGAAAGCACCTTTCCCATTTTTCGCAGCTGGCTTTGTTGTTTGTGTCCGCCTTTGGTTTGTTGGCCCAAACGCAGCACATCACCCCATTTACCGGAACCTGGAAAGTGAACTTGGCGAAATCGAAGTACAGTCCGGGGCCTCCCCCACGAAACGCTCCTACGGTATCGTGGGCCCCCGATGGTACCTTCATGATGGAACAGGTCGACGATAAAGGTCAAACTCACAAATGGACCCACCCTTGGTCGGACGGGAAAGAGGTTCCGGTGCAAGAGATTCCGATGGAGGGGACGCAAAACGATACCGTCCTCTCGAAATATCGGGACCATACGCTAGATGAGACGTATAAAGAAGGGGGAAAGACCGTGATGACGGTTCACGCTGTAATCTCCCCGGACGGGAGAACCGAGACGGCGACTATTCACTCAACCAACGAGGAGGGCCGTCCTGTGCATAACATAGTGATCTGCGAAAAACAGTAGCTTGCTCTTCTTGTCTTCCACGCTGAAGGTGATCCGCTGTGGCACATTACGAAGTTATGAGTTTCAGCATCTACCGGAACACAGCCATAACCATTTCAACTGCGCATTGAAAACAGCGTTCAAGGAAATTGAGTCATCAACGCACATTAAAGGCACTACCCACAAATAAGACGGACGAGGATTCGAGACAATGAAATTATCATGACCATTCATGCGGCTTTACGAGGCATAGCGGCCGGACTAGCCGGAGTAGCCGCCATGACCGTCGCCGAAAAGCTGGAACAGGCATTTACGAAGCGTCCTAATTCCTTCGTGCCCGGCCACACGCTGGAAAAACTTTTAGGCCTCTCGCACAAGCCCGATGATCAAAGACTGCTGATGAACTGGACCATGCACTGGGGCCAAGGAGTCTTGTTAGGCGCTGTGCGCTGCCTCATGGCCGAACGTGGCATACGCGGGCCGATCGGATCATTTCTGTTCATGAATCTCCGGCTGTTGAACGATCAGAGTCTGGAAAATCTAACCGGAGTCGGAGCGCTGCCCTGGACGTGGCCCGTTGATGAGCAGATTATCGATCTGCTGCACAAAGGAGTTTACGCCTTTGCCACAGGCGCAGTCGCAGATCGCTTGATCCCTGGCCCTCCCGGTATTCCCGAAGAACGGAAACCTTGGCTCCTCCGCTAAAAGCCACAATTTATTTCCGCTCTTATAAACTTCTAGAAAGGCCATGAATCGTCGTGAATTTCTACAAGCAGCGGCAGCCGGCGTAACCGCCAGTGCCACGGGTGAATATGCATTTGCGCAGGAGAAGAAGCGCAGAGTCGGGCTGATCGGCTGCGGCTGGTACGGCAAAATCGACCTCCTCCGCCTCGTTCAAGTCGCTCCCGTGGAAGTTGTTTCGCTTTGCGATGTTGATGCGCAGATGCTGGCCGGAGCGGCGGATATTGTCGCTTCCAGGCAGGTGTCCAAGAAAAAACCGCGTACCTACAGCGACTACCACGAGATGCTCAAGGCTAAGGATCTCGATCTTGTTCTGATCGCTCCCCCGGACCATTGGCATGCCCTGATCATGATTGAGGCCGTTAAATCCGGCGCGGACGTTTACGTACAAAAGCCCATCAGCGCGGATGTCAGAGAAGGCCAAGCGATGGTTGCTGCAGCCCAAAAGTACGGGCGCGTGGTGCAGGTCGGCTTGCAGCGCCGCAGCACGCCCCACCTTGTCGAAGCCAAAAACCGTTTCATCGATGAAGGTAGGCTCGGCAAAATTGCGCTTGTGGAAGTCTATTGTTATTACCACATGCGTGCCACCGAAAATCCGCCCGATACGCCGCCTCCCGCCTATCTGGATTATCAAATGTGGACCGGCCCCGCACCGATGCGGCCTTACAACAAACTAACGCATCCGCGCACCTGGCGAGCCTTTATGGAATACGGCAATGGCATCGTCGGCGATATGTGCGTCCACATGCTTGATATGACTCGCTGGATGCTTGGCCTCGGCTGGCCCACGCAAGTTGCATCCACGGGCGGAATCTTTGTCGATAAAGGGAGCAAAGCAAATATCACCGACACTCAAACCGCGACCTTCGATTTCAATGATCTGCGGGTCGTCTGGCAGCACCGCAGTTGGGGAGAGTCTGCCGACCCCAAGTATCCCTGGGGGGCGACCTTCTACGGAGACAAAGGAACGCTGAAGGCAAGCGTCTACGGATACGACTTCATCCCGCAAGGCGGAGGTCAACCAGTTCATCGCGATGTAACTTATGAGCTGGAGCAATACCCGGAGGACAAAACCGAAAAAGACCTGGAAAGGCACGTAGCGCCCGCCGTTCGCTATCACATGAAAAACCTTCTGCACGCTATCGACACGCGCTCTAAACCGGTCTCAACCATTGAGGAAGGCTACATCTCCACTGCCTCCTGCATTCTTGCGAACAACGCCCTGACGCTGGGCCGCACGCTTCACTGGGACGCGAATGCTCAACAGATCACCAATGACGAGGAAGCGAATAAACTGCTAGCACGTCCTTACCGCCAACCCTGGAAGCACCCCTTCGCGGAAAACGTCTAAGTGAAGTGGAACGAACCATTACCGGCTTTCACCAGGACGAACACGGCGACTGGGTAGCCGATCTGGACTGCGGCCACACCCGCCACGTACGCCACAACCCACCCTGGACATTACGGCCCTGGATTATTACTGAAGAAGGACGCGCCCAGTTTATCGGCCAAATACTCAACTGCATTAAATGCGATGCGCAGGGAAGCGGCGATGAGACTTTATGACCGCTTCATCCAATAATGACAATTTCCTTTTCCGCCGTGGGCGGCAACGCACGAAGGGAGTCATCGCGATGATGCTGAAAAATGGGTGTCGCCTCACGAGGCGGATAATCGATTCCTGGAGTGTGTTGAGGCAGCTCAGGCAGACTTTCTGATCACCGGTAACAAGCGCCACTTTCCGGCCGAGTGGGAAGGCACGCGCATCGTAAATGCCCGCGAGTTTTTCAGCATCATTGATCTTGAAGCTGACAAGCCGGCATAGAATGGCTGCCCTTTTATAGGCTCAAACGCATTCTTACCAGCATCCTCTTCTGAGTCTTTCTCCGCCCTCCGAGCATCGACCTTACATGAAATCCTGCGGACACCTCAAGGAGGCCAGTGACCTCCAACCCTCCCGCCATGTTTGTGAAGATTGCGTGAAAACCGGCGACCGGTGGATTCACTTACGAATTTGTCTCTCCTGCGGTCATGTCGGTTGCTGTGACTCCTCCAAAAATAAACACGCCACGAAGCACTTCCACAGCTCTCACCACCCCATTGTCCGATCCATTGAACCCGGCGAAACTTGGGGCTGGTGCTATGTGGACCAAATTACATATGACCTGACAGACGGTGTGGCACATGCAACTGTTCTCCAATGAATTTCATCCACTGAGAACATACCCTTATGGCGCGACCTGTCATTTTAACGATTGATGACGATCCCGATGTCCTCCTTTCCATTGAACGCGACCTTCGCCAGCGCTACAACGAAAAGTACCGGATCTTGCGGGCAGATTCCGGAAGAAATGCGATTGATCTCCTCAAACGCTTGCAACAGCGTAACGAACCTGTAGCACTTCTCTTAGTAGACCATCGCATGCCGCAAATGAACGGCATCGAAACTCTGCTGGAAGCAATAAAGCTGTACCCTGACGCCAAGCGTGTCCTGCTGACTGCTTACGCGGACACGGAAGCGGCTATTAAAGCCATTAACGACGTCCAGCTCAATCACTATCTCCTCAAACCTTGGCATCCGCCCGAACAAAACCTGTATCCCGTTGTGGACGATTTACTGGACGACTGGTACGCTGGCTACCGGCCTCCTTTCGAAGGCGTACGGGTACTCGGTACGCGCTGGTCTCCCAAGTCTTACGAGATGCGTGACTTTCTCGCCCGCAACCAAGTTCCTTATCAATGGCTCGACGCGGAAGCTGCCGACCACGTTCCGGAGGTTCAGCGACTGCTCCAAACTTTTAAGGACCACACGCCCAAACTCCCCACCGTCATCTTTCCCACAGGAGAGCCTCTAGAACAGCCTGTCCCGCAGCAAGTCGCCGAAAGGCTCGGACTGCACACCCGGGCGGGCCTGGAGTTTTACGATGTTGCAATCGTCGGAGGAGGTCCCGCAGGGTTAGCGGCCTCTGTCTATGGCGCGTCCGAAGGTCTGAAAACCGTTATGATCGAACGCGAAGCTCCGGGCGGTCAGGCGGGCTTAAGTTCGCGTATCGAAAACTACCTTGGCTTTCCTTCCGGCCTCTCAGGCTCTATTTTCGCCCGCCGCGCTGTCGATCAAGCGCGACGTTTTGGTGTCGAAATTGTCTCTCCTCAAGAAGCTAGCGCGCTTCGCACAGATGGCCCTTACCGTTATGTTCGTCTGAGCGATGGAACCGAGGTGTCCTGCCATGCCCTTATTCTCGCGACGGGGGTGCAATGGCGCAAGCTCGGCATCCCCGGCGAAGACCGCTTGCAAGGAGCAGGCGTATATTACGGCGCGGGCTCTACGGAAGCTGTCGCTTGCCGGGATGAAGATGTTTACCTGGTCGGCGGTGCCAACTCCGCTGGTCAGGCCGCTATGTTCTTCTCGAAATTTGCCCGCCGTGTCATCATGCTCGTTCGTGGCCCCTCTCTGGCCGCGACCATGTCGCAGTACCTGATTGACCAGATTGCGCAAACCGAAAACATCCATGTCGAAACCGGCACGCAAGTGGTCGAAGTTCACGGCGGCGATCACCTCGAAGAGATCACCATCGCCTGTAAATCATCCGGCGACACTCGAAAAGTGCCTGCTTCCGGCCTCTTTATATTTATTGGTGCCGAGCCGCGCACTGCTTGGCTGGACGGCGCGGTTGAGCGTGATGAACGCGGTTTTATTCTCACCGGCCAGGACCTGCTTCACGACGGCAAGCGGCCTAAGGGCTGGTCCGTGGACCGTGATCCCGGCCTGCTCGAAACGAATGTTCCCGGTGTTTTCGCTGTCGGTGACGTGCGTCACGGCTCTATCAAGCGCGTGGCCTCCGGAGTTGGTGAAGGCTCTGTCGCTATTCAATTTGTTCACCAGTACTTAAGCAAAATTTAATCAACATGGAAAGCGTTATCAACCAAACCGACACCACAACGTCCCCCTCCATCGATGAACTGAAATCGATCAGCACCTTTGCCGATATTCCCGCTGAAGGATTGGAGTGGCTGGCCTCGCATATGGAAGTAACCGACTTTGAAGCGGGCCAGATTATCATTCACCAGGGCGAACCGGCAGAGCACCTTACTGTCATTTTGCGCGGAGAGTTGCGCGGAGAGCGGGAAGACGGACGCGTCTACATCGCCCGTGCCGGCCAGGTCACCGGTCTGCTTCCCTTTTCACGCTTAACTCACTTTCCCCTAACCTCCAGAGCTACTACTCCCACCCGCGTCGCCAGACTTCATAAGCAACACTTCGATGAGATGCTGCACCAGCTTCCTGTGCTGCAAGGAAGGCTGGTCAGCGTCCTCGCCGACCGCATCCGTGAAACTACCGCCGCCGACCAGCAGCGCGAAAAACTGATGGCGCTTGGCAGGCTCTCCGCCGGACTAGCGCATGAGTTGAATAATCCCGCTTCTGCTGCCCGCCGCGCTGCCGATAATCTTCGCAAAGCATTGGCGTCCGTGCGCTCTGCGGCTTTAAAGCTGGATAAAGACGGTCTTCCCCAGGACTCGCGGGTTTTTCTCGCCAAGCTGGAATGCGACTGGGCGGCACAAGCCGGCCCGCAATCGGTCTTAGACAGCCTGGAGCGCAGCGACCGCGAAGATGAAATCTCTAGCTGGCTGCAGCAGCACCACATTGAAGCCGCCTGGGATCTTGCTACCGCTCTCGTCGATCTCGGCTGCACCAGGGACACGCTTGAGGATGTAGCAAAACACGTTCCGTCGCAATTCCTGAATAACGTGCTGGTCCGCCTGACTGCTGCTTTCACCATTAGCCGCCTCGCCGAAGAAATTGAAAACAGCACAGGGCGGATTTCTGAGTTGGTCCGCTCCATCAAAGAATACTCCTACATGGACCAGATGCCCGAGCAAAAAGTGGACGTTCACACAGGCATTGAGAACACGCTGCTGATGCTGCGCCACCGCCTGAAAAATGGCATTGAAATCGTCCGCGACTACGACCGTTCTCTACCCGAAGTCTGCGCGCACGGCAGCGAACTCAACCAGATCTGGACCAACCTGATCGTCAATGCCGCCGACGCTATGAACGGAAACGGCAAGCTTGTTATTCGCACTCTGCGCGACAGCAACTGCGCCCGTGTTGAAGTGATCGATAACGGTCCCGGCATCCCGGACAGCGTGAAAAGTCATATCTTTGAACCTTTCTTTACCACCAAGCCCGTTGGTGAAGGAACCGGCCTGGGCCTCGATACCGTGAGCCGCATCGTGCGTAATCATCGCGGCGATGTGTCCTTTGAATCCAAGCCGGGAGAAACCCGTTTTATCGTCCGTATTCCCTTCGATGGGCCTAACGGAACTGGAAACAAGGTGAGCGGCTGAAATACGCTCCCG
>JAFAZU010000744.1 GCA_019239585.1 Acidobacteriaceae bacterium | reverse complement strand
GCCCTATCAAGATCGCCGATACAGCTCCATGCCGCACTTCCTGCTCACGTCAGGCAACGAATTGTGTTGCAAGCGGGCGACTCTGCCGATCTTGAATCTTTATCTGCCTTGCAGGGGATGATTGCCGAAAGGTTTGGCAGGCTCGATTTCCTTATCTGTAATGCATTTCCTCCCGTTCCTGCGCTTCGTTTGGAGGCCAACGCGCTGGGGAGAATCCAAGCTTATATGAAGCAATCAATGGATCTTGTCCTGGTGCCGCTGTGCAGTTTTCTTCCTTTATTGAACCAAAGCGAGGGCTGTGCGGTGATCATTTCTTCAACCGCCGTCGAAAAGCCAGTGAGGGAGTGGCCGCACTATATTGCGGCAAAGAGTGCGATTGAATCGTTTGGTTCTGTTGCTCCCTTGCAGTACCCCAATGTAAGAACTTTAATTGTGCGTCCAGAGCGGCTCTTAACCGAAATGACAAATACTCCGATGGGTCGACAAAACGCCCTGCCGCCCCTCCTGGTGGCCCGGCAGATCACCAGCAAGCTGCAATCTCCTCCTTTGCCGGGAACGGTCGAAATTTTGCATGGTAGCGGAGAGGATTTCCCCAGTAATTAACTACGGTGTAATGGTTTACCTCGATAAAATGATAAGAAGTGCTTTCTCCTGGCAGGTCTTTACAAAGTGAAACTGGCTGAAGCTTTATCAATTGTCCGAAATGCTCCTGTGGATGGCGCAGCCTTTCGTGTTGTTTTGGCTTGCGGATTTACCCCGCTTCACCTTCAGAATTATTTAGCTGCTTACCTGCAAAGGGCTATGCCGAACCGCAAAGTTCATATCGAGACAGGACTTTTTGAGGATGCTCTTGGAACTCTGGCCGCTTTTAAATCCGGTGAAGCGCAAGGGGGCGCTCTGGTTCTGGAGTGGGCGGATCTTGATGGACGGCTAGGGTACCGTCATCTTGGCGGCTGGGGGCAGCGTGTTGTTCCCAGTATTCTCGCGAACGTACAAAGCAAGCTTAAGCAGTTTGAGACCATTATTCACGATGTTTCTTCTTCCTCAAAGCTAATTGTCTCGCTTCCAACACTGCCGTTACCTCCGGGATTTCATACGGCGTCCTGGCAAGGGTCGGAAGCGGAGTTAGCGCTGCGGGAGGCGGTTCTGGTATTTGCGCGTCGAATTGCGGCTCATCCGTCTGTGTTGATCGTTAACGAGCAAAATTTGAATGCCCTTTCGCCTTTTAGTGCCCGCTACGACATCCGTTCCGATTTGAACACTGGTTTTCCGTACACTTTGGCTCATGCCGAAGCTCTTGGACAAGGCTTGGCAGCCCTCCTGCGAACTCCAGAACCCAAGAAGGGACTGATTACTGATCTTGATGATACGTTGTGGTTCGGACTGGTCGGTGAGATCGGGCACGAACAAGTTTCATGGGATCTTGGGAGCCATAGCCAACTGCACGGCCTTTATCAGCAGATGCTGCGGGCGCTGGCCGAAGCGGGGGTACTGATTGGAGTTGCCAGCAAGAATTCTCCTGAAATTGCTGCTCAAGCGCTTTCCCGGTCAGATTTCATCCTTCCGAAGGACCAGATTTTTCCCGTTGAGATTCACTGGGAAGCTAAATCTGGTTCAGTTGCCCGCATTCTGCAAGCCTGGAACATCGGCGCGGACAGCGTGGTTTTTGTTGACGACAGCCCGATGGAGTTAGCAGAGGTTCAGGCAGCATACCCTTCCATGGAATGCATTTTGTTTCCGAAGTCTGATCTTCCGGCTGGACTCGCACTGCTGCAGCGCTTACGTGACCTTTTCGGCAAGCCGCAGCTTTCTGCGGAGGACAGCTACCGGTTGCAAAGTATTCGCCAGGGACGACAGTTCACCGAACTTCAGCCCTCTAATTCCTCCCTCGAGGATTTGTTAGCTTCCGCCGACGCTACGATCTCTCTCGAGTACGATCCACCTGCAAGCAACAAGAGAGTGGTTGAGCTCGTAAACAAGACAAATCAGTTCAATTTAAACGGACGGCGTTTTACCGAGGCCGAGTGGCGCCGGCAGCTTGGAGCTCCCGGCGCCTTTGTGCTTGCTATTAGCTACCAGGATAAGTTTGGCCCTCTCGGTAAGATCGCGGTTGTCCTTGGCAAGCAAGAGGCCCAATCACTCACCATTCAGGCTTGGGTGATGAGCTGTCGTGCCTTCTCCCGTCGTATTGAGCACCAGACCGTTGTTCAATTGTTTGAGCGATTTGCGGTAAAGGATGTAATTTTTGACTTTACCCCAACAGTTAAAAACAAACCGGTATCAGATTTTTTAAAGGAGATGATAGGTGAAGAGCTAAGGCCCGGTGTCCGGCTGAGCCGCGAGGCGTTCCGGTCGAAATGTCCGGCGCT
>JAFAZU010000730.1 GCA_019239585.1 Acidobacteriaceae bacterium | reverse complement strand
GCACAGTGCAGCAGTTGTGTCGCTTCTCCCTCGCTTTGCGCCACAAAAAGCAGAATGTCGGCAATGGCATCAGTAGCGCAGGCATACAGATCCGTACCGGAAGAGCCTCGATACCGCTTTAAAGCTTCCTCACCCCGCCGCTGTCGTTCTCGAATGGTTGACATGGAAAATTGCAGGGGCAATGTATCCAGCGCGATGGCCGGACTCAGCACTGCCCGTCACACTTCGATGTTACAGCAGAATTGGGACGAAACTTCAACGGTTTAGGTAAAGGCAAGCACTCAAACCAGGAACTAGAATAATCCCTGTTCGCGCTTGCTGTTGATCTGCTCCTGCCAAATAGACTGTGCTGCTGCTGCTGCTTCTCGCGTCGGCAGGGGATGACTATAAACTTCATAGCCTTGGCGATGAAGTTTCTCTTCCAGGTGTTCATCGCCTTCACCCATTTTGATCATATAGCCGTCTCTGTACAAGTAAAAATACATATTAACCAGCTTACATTTGGTGACGTGGAAATGGGGAGCTTTCTATTCAAAAATTGCCCTTTTATGTATGATTAGCTGAATATTTTGAGCAGTAAAGTCATGAAATTTTACTATCAGAAATAAAGGAAACGTCTATGGAAGGTATGTTTTAAGGGATAAATCTAGTATTTTCACCAAGTAACAGGCATAGGCTACGGCGATCCTACGATTTGTCCTATAAAAGAGCTTTCCTCAACTCCCTTGCTATAGTTCTGACTGCTTGGGCCCTGCAAGCGCAAACGCACACCCTTACGGAAGTCTTCCACGATGACCATTTTCAAATCACGGGCGTTACGATATCGAAAACCGGCCGCCTGTTCGTTAATTATCCGCGCTGGTCGGACCAGTACCGCTATGCCGTGGTGGAAGTCATGAAGGATGGCTCCGTGAAGCCATTTCCGAACCAGGACTGGAACATTTGGGATCTGAAACCGCAATCTGCCGGACAGCACTTTGTTTGCGTGCAAAGTGTCGTTGTAGACGACAACGATACGCTCTGGGCTGTTGATGCCGCTGCCCCGCTTCTGGCCAGCGATGTGCCGAACGGACCCAAGCTCGTAGAAATCGATCTTCAATCAAACAACGTGAAGCGTGTTATCCTGTTTGGCCCTGAAATCGCTCAGTCGGACAGCTATTTGAATGATGTGCGGATCGATACGAAACGCCACACGGCCTACCTCACTGATAGTGGTCACCCCGGCCTCGTGGTCGTTGATCTCGGTACCGGCAAAGCTCATCGCGCTCTCGACGGTCATCCGTCGGTCAAGCTGGAGGAGGGAACCCAAATTGTGATTAATGGTAAACCAGTGATTGGTCCGAATGGCAAGCCGCCTTCCTTTAATGCTGACGGGATCGCCCTTTCTCCCGATGGCGAGTATTTGTATTATCAGGCTCTGACTGCCAAAACGCTTTACCGCATCAAAACCGCCGCGCTGCGCGACAATCCGAGCAGCGCAGGCTCTGCCGTGGAAACCGTGACCAAGACCTTTCCCACTGACGGCCTCTGGATGGACAAGAAGGGAGTTCTCTATTTAAGCAACTTGAATGAGAACGCCGTTACTCGCCTGACATCCGACAAAAAACTGGAAATGGTTGTAAAAGATAATCGCCTGCAATGGCCCGACACCTTCACCCAAGGCCCGGACGGGTCCATTTATATTACGGCCTCGCATATTCACCATTCACCTACCTACAATCAGGGGCTCAGCGTCCGCAAACAGCCATATGCTGTGTTCAAAATAAACTAAATATCAAAACAGCGTAGATGCCATAACAAAATTTATTAACTGTACCCATCCTAAATACGCTACCCTTGATCCAAAGGGGTAATAATCATGGGGCTTACCAGCTCAACAAGGGCAAGTGCGTCACTTCACCCTTTAGCCTTACTTGTAGCCGGAGCATCACTCTTCGGTCCATTCAATCACGTAGCCGCTCAATCCAGTCGTGGCACAGTTACCGGCCTTGTGGTTGATTCCACAAAAGCTGCTGTGGTTAATGCAGCCGTTGATCTCAATAACGAAGAAACAAAGGTCACTCGCACCACGAACACGAATGAGTCTGGCATTTACCGCTTTGACGCGGTTGATCCGGGCAGCTACACCGTAAAGATCACCGCGCCTGGTTTCAAAACTCTGACGGTAGCGCTTTTCCCGGTGCGTGCGGCCCAAGTGTCCTCCATTGATGGGCAATTGGAACTTGGTTCTCTTACCAGCACGGTCGAGGTCTCTTCCGAAGCTGCGCTTATTCAGACCGAAGCGCCGGTTCGCGGCGGCACCATTACGACCAGAAA
>JAFAZU010000676.1 GCA_019239585.1 Acidobacteriaceae bacterium | reverse complement strand
GGGCGCACGCTGCCGCACCTGCCGGTTTGCCTCGATTTCAAGAACGGGAAACTCTACCCCAATGAGCGGCCGGGCTTGGGAGTGGAGCTGGACATGAAGCAATTAAAACAGATTGCGGAGATCACGGAGCCGGTCACGGCACGCGCTCAGACTTACTTTCGGCCGGATGGCTCCATTACGAATTGGTGAGGCTTGTTGACAGGGTCAGCAGAGCTTGATAGTATCACTCAAGTTTTAGCGAGTAGCAGGATTACCAGTACCATCTCTTTGGGGGAACTATGAAATTAGCCGGATCGGCGGCTATGCCGGTCGTAGCCGCAGCCTTGTGTTTGTGTTTCGCTTCGGCGCTTTCTGCGCAAACTTATCGCGCACAGGTGCGAGGACTCATTACTGATCAAACCGGAGCCATTCTGCCGGGTGCAAATATCACCCTTTCCAATGTGAACACCGGAATCAATACGGTGAAACAAAGTGATAGTTCGGGCCTATACGTATTTGATTACGTCAATGCGGGAACGTATCGGCTGACTGTGGAGGCTTCCGGCTTTGGACGATTCACGCAGGAGAACATTGTCGTTCAGTCAGGCGGCGATGTGACCGTCAATGCAAGTCTGAATCCCGGCACTTTGCAACAGAGCGTGACGGTGGAAGCAACTCCGCCCGCCGTTGAATTCAACTCGACCAATCAGGAATTAACCATTGACACCAAAATGGCGAATGACACACCCCGGTTGGACCGGAATCCTTTTAAATTGACGCTGCTGGAGCCTGCCGCGATCAACACGCGGGGCGAGATGCAGCCGTTTCACTCGTGGGCAGCCAACAGCGTGGATTTGGGCGGCGGCACAAATCTGAAAAACGATCTGCTCGTTGACGGTGCGCCGATCGGCATCGGGCATAAGAACGGTTACCCGCCGAACCAGGATGCCGTGCAGGAGGCGATTGTGTCACAGAACAGCGTCAACGCCGAGTCAGGGCACAGCGCGGGCGGAATCATCAGTTTGACAACGAAAGGCGGAACAAATGAGTGGCATGGCACCGCGTTTTATCTGGGCCGCTATCCGTGGTTGAGCGCGGAAGCGGACAGGACCCGGTTCAGCCAGAACGCGCAGCGCCAGAATATGTTTGGCGGCACGCTGGGGAATCCTATTCTCAGAAACAAATTATTTAACTTTGTCTCGTTGGAGTACTGGAAAATCGCCTCTCCCGGCAGCTATAACACAACGGTGCCGACTGATTTAGAACGCCAGGGAGATTTCTCGCAAACGCTGGCGGCAGATGGATCACAGCGAACAATTTATGATCCGTTCAGCACCGTCGTGAACCCCGTCACAGGCGCGGTAAGCCGAACGGCTTTCCCCGGAAACAAAATTCCTTCGGCCCGATTTGATCCTCTTTCCGCCAAGCTGCTGGGGGATTTCTGGTCTCCTAATAACCCCGGTGTTGGGTACAATCACGCCAACAATTTTCAAAAGGGTTTTATCGACTCGTACGACTATTACAACTATTCTGATCGAGTTGACTACAACATCAACGAGAAGTGGCGCGTGTCCGGTTTCTACGGACGTTATCACACGACCGATATCGCCAATAATCCCACGCCCAACAACTCGGAGCTTTATCAACCGGCAGGAAGCTTGCGAGCATCAAACATCGCTACGGGTGATGCGGTATGGTCGGTTAGCCCGAGCACAGCCATCAACTTTCATGGCAACTGGTACAACCTGACGGACGCGTACGTTTCCAAAGATATTGGAAAGAACGGCTGGGCGAGTATCTGGCCCGGTAATTCGTGGTACACGCCTTATCAGCAGGCCGCTGCCAATGTACCTGTGTATTTTCCCACTTTCAATATCGGCGGCAACTCCTTTGGCGGTCCCGGCTTCTTCTGGGATCAGCGGCCGGCAGCCGAATCGTTCAGCGTGCGAGCATCGCAAACCAAAGGGTCGCATTACCTGAAGTACGGTTTTGAATACCGGCGCAGCGCCGGGCCGACTTATGTCAGCAATACTGATAATTTTTATTTCAATCAGTCCCTTACTGCCAACACGTTCAACAATCCGGACTTGACGAAATCAGGTGATCCGTTTGCCACGTTTCTTTTAGGCGCGCTGGATGGTTCCTCCCAGATGGTCGGCGGACCGGCGCCGATTACGATTTCGGATTTCTACGGCATGTACATCGGCGATGACTGGAAGGTAAGCCGGAACGTGACGATCAACCTGGGCCTGCGTAACGAATATGAAACGCCCTGGCATGATCCCGATCACCAGCTTTCACTGGGTCTCGACCTGGCGCATATAGACCCGGCGGTGGCAGCAAATCCTCCGCAAATGCCCGCCCAGGCGCTGGCCATTGTCGGACCCAATTATTACAGCTTCAACGGGCTTTGGAGGTTTACTAGCAATAGTCATCCGGGAATGTGGAATGCGCCAAAGCTGAACTTGCAACCACGGTTCGGCATCGCTTATCGCCTCAACGAAAGGACGGCGCTGCGGTTCGGCTATGCGATGTATACGATTCCATCGGAGTACAATTTCACGGCTGCTCCCGTGTCCGGATTTGAAGATGTGAACTTTCTGGAGCCTCCGTTTTTCGGAATGACGGGTTACCAGAATACGGCTCCGCTGCTCAATGGAGTACCGCAGCAGATCATCTCAAATCCCTATCCTGCCAATATCAATCCTTTACTGCCGATTCCAGGCAAAGCGGCGGGAACCAATGTGGGCCGGGGCGGGTCGCCTTTGCTGTGGTACCCGGAGTTTTTCCAGAAAGCGTATAATCACCGGCTTAACGTCACGGTTGAGCATCAGTTTCCGGGTCAGTTAGTGACTGCGGTGACATACTTCAGAAACTACGGAAATCAGCACTACAATCAACCGCTGAACAACATTGATCCGCGCATCCAGTTGCAGTATCAAAACACGCTGAACACAACAACGGTTGCGAACCCCTTTTACAACTACTTGACCCCGCAGTTAGTTCCCGGGCCATTACGAAATCAGCAGCAAGTAACGTTGGGATCGCTGCTTACGCCCTATCCGCTCTATGGTCCTCTTTATGAGGTTGGCAAACTGGGCGCTTCGGAGCAGTATCAGGATCTGGAATTGAGGGTGCAGAAGAGATTCAGCCAGGGATATAATTTCCTGTTCGGTTACATCTACATTCGTGAAAAGAGCCAGCAGTACTTCAACGACCTGGGCGCGTACTTAGACCAACTCTCCTGGCAGACCAGCGACCAGCCGCGCCATCGTATCACTGTAGCGGGCACTTATGAACTTCCCTTTGGCCGGGGAAAGGCTTTCCTTTCCGGCTCGTCCAGGGCCGTAGACGCGGTGATTGGCGGTTGGCAGCTCACGGGCTTGTTGACGTATAACACTGGCAACTACCCACGATTCGGCACATTAATTGTGACGGGTAATCCCTGCCAGAACGTACCGGCTGGTTACTACTTCAATCCATCGGTATTCAGTCCGCTTCCGGCCAATACGTATGTGCTGCGAAGCAATCCGCTTCAGTATTCGTGCATCGTGGGTCCGTCCTTCTTGAATCTGGATGCGAGTTTGTTGAAGAATTTCCATATCACGGAGAGGGTGCAAGGGCAGCTAAAAATGACCGCGTACAATGCGACAAATAAGCTGAATTTAGGTTCTCCGGATACAAATCAATCGGCTGCAGATTTCGGACAATCTCTTTATCAGGGCGCCCCGGCTGGCCAGTTCGGCGCGCAAACGGCTACATACGGCAATCAGGCTGGCCGGCAGGTAGAGCTTGGATTCAGATTAATTTTCTGATCGGATCTATCGTGGATCTTCAGGTGACTGCACCAGCGTTTACTGATGTGGAAAGAGCAACTGCTGCCCCGGCACCCGATGGCCGAGGCCATTCAGTATGCCCTGGGTCAATGGAAAGAGTTGACCGTGTACGGCACGGACGGCGTGATCCCCATCAACAACAGTTCCGAACGCAAGATGAAGCGCATTGTGCTGAATCGGAAGAACTCACTTTTTGTGGGGAACGCGCGGGGCGGATGGACGGCGGCGATCCTAGCCAGCCTGACCAGTACCTGCCGAAGGCACGAGATCGATCCGCAGTTATGTTTAACGCAACTGCTAATAAACCTGCCCGCGCTCCCCAGCAGCCAACTGTCCGATTAGCTGCCGGATCGGTGGAAACAACGGTAAAGTCAACCGTTCCGGAGCGGGAAAAACCAGCAGCAGGCGAACGCAGCGGTGCACAGGAGCACAGGCCGCTCCCGGAAAGCATCCCACGGCATAGGGTCTTCAGGATCGGGGCGGGTGTATACTCAGCAGTTCTCGGGAGCGCCAAAGTGGCAACCCCGGGTAACCTTCTCAAAAGGCAGCGCAAACTGCCCCTAATAACGTTTGCTCATTCCGTGGAGGTGAAGCCATGGCGTTTCTGAAACGATTTCTTGCCGGATGAGCCGTTCTGGCGTTTTTTTATGCCGAGGGAGGCACCGAGGTCACAGCAACGGATCGCGTCATTGCCGCCGGAAAGCTGTGGGCGATGGCGAAGTATTTTCATCCGGTGCTGGCCTACCGCGATATCGACTGGGATGGCGCATGGGTGAAAGCCTATCCGCCTCCAATGCTCAGAGTTATGAACGTGCTGTCAAGATCATGCTCGATGCTTTGGGCGATCCTATGACAACGATAATCAAACAGGATCCTCCAAGTCCAGGGTCAGACGGTGCGATTACCGCGAAGTGGGAAACCGGTTCCATCCTCATGATAACGGTCCCGGACTCGGAGGATTGGAACGGCATGATTGAGCAGTTAGGTAAGCTCTCCGGCGACATTCCGAAGGCTCGGGCTGTCGTCTTCGACTTAAGGGCTGCGCACTCTTGGGCGTTTGTGTACTCGCTCAGGATGAGCAGTCTGGAGGGCAGCTTTTCAAGCAGACCCATTACCATGCCCGCACACCGTACAAGGCTGCACTCGGGGCTGGTGTCCATTACTGAAACTTCAGGCGGTTACTATTCCGGCTTTCAGGTTACAGACAGTCGACAGATCCGGCCGAAACCAGGCGCAAAAGATGTTCCGGTCGTTTTTGTGGTTAGTGAGCAGTCGGCTATACCGGAGATGGCGTTCGCCTTGCAAATAGCCGGCAATGGCCGCATTGTGAGCGAAGGACCTATTACGGACGATTCTCTGGTAAGGACCACGCACGTGCCGCTCACCCGATTATCGATGTGGAACGATTTAGACCCACCAAC
>JAFAZU010000638.1 GCA_019239585.1 Acidobacteriaceae bacterium | reverse complement strand
TCAGGTCCATTTTTTCGGACAGCTTCGAAGTTTACCGGGCATCCTGGACTGCCCAATTGCCCGCCATCTTTGCCGGTAGACGCGGGTACGACCTGATTCCTCAGTTGCCCGCTTTCTTTGACCCGAGTCATCCCGATTGCCGGGATCTTCGATGTGATTTCTGGCGCACGCTGGCCGAACAAACCGAGGATGCCTACGTACGTCCATTAGGCGAGTGGTGCCACGCTCGCGGGATTACCTCGCAAGTTGAAGCCTACGGCACGCCGCCCGTCTCCATACGTAGTTATCGGCATGTAGACGTTCCTGTCGGCGAGCACTACGAATGGAAGGAGTTCAGCTCTTCGCGCTGGGCCAGCTCCGGAGGACACTTGGCTGGAAAGCCCGTCATTCTGGCGGAAGCATGGACTTGGCTTGGCCTCCCCAATCGGTTCGCCGATACGTTAGAACAGTTGAAACTTTGTTCCGACTTGCATTTTTTGAGCGGCATCAACGCGCTTTACGGCCTTACCTATGCCTACTCGCCCATTGCGCTGGGCTCACCCGGCTGGGTGCCCTACTTTGGCCCAGCCATTAACCACACGTCACCTTATTGGGATTATTTCCTTTACTTGGTCGATTACGTGAACCGCGCCAGTTTTATTCTGCAGCAAGGCAAACCGGTGGCTGACGTTGCGTTGTATTTACCTATGGAAGACATTATGGCAGAGGCCGGTGTGGAGCAGCTGCTTCCGAACTGGGCCGTTCGCGACCGGATGAGTTCCAATGGACCTCCGCCTGAGTTCAGCTTGAAAAACGCACTCCATTACGAATCTGAAGTGGTGAAGACCATCATTACCAACGGCTACTCGTTTGACGGCATCGATACGTTTACGCTAAACACCGGCTTTCGGATCGAAGACGGCCGTCTTCGATCAGGTGATGGCGATTACTCAATTTTGGTTCTGCCGAACCTCACCGGCATTGACGCCGGATCCATCGAACGTATTGGAAATTTTGTCGAGAGCGGAGGAACTCTCATTGCTACAAAGAGGGTGCCTGATCGAGCCTGGGGCTTTCGCGAAAAACAAACGGCTACTGTGCGTGTTCGACAGGGCGTAGCAATGCTCTTTGGCGATGACCCTCAGCAGGAATATCGCGAGCGTGTAGTGGGCCGGGGGCGTGTGATCTTTTGCCCCGATGAACAGGGCAGCTTTCTCAAAGCGCTTCAAACCCAGTCTCCGGATATTCGTTTTGCACAGCCCAGCCAGCACGTCAGCTTTGTGCATCGGCGCGCGGATGATCGTGATTTCTACTTCCTTGCCAATACAAGCGAGGAAAAGGTGCGTCTCGATTGCACTTTTCGGGTTGCGCAAAAATCGCCCGAGCTCTGGGATCTGAGATCGGGTGATACTGAACCCATACCGGTCTTTGAACCGGTAGCGAATGGGATTCGCGTGCCATTGACCTTGAGGCCGCTAGAATCGAAAGTGGTTGCTTTTGCAAAAAGCAATCGAACGCCTGCGGCGCTTCGCACGGACCTTTCACTCGAAGCTCACGGCGCACGCGTGTTCGAGAACGGAACCTATCACTACGATCAAAGCACCGGAAGGCGCGTCGTCCGGGTAATGGGCATTCCCGCTCCGTACATGCCCGACATTCGTTGGCGGCTCCAACTCGGTTCTGATCACTATGACCTCGACGATCTACGCTCATGGACAGAGTTGCCTCAGTCACGATTCTATTCTGGCCGGGGTGTTTACCGGGGAGAGTTTGAATGTCCCAACTTCACAGGACTGGGTGTTATGTTGGACTTGGGTTCGGTGCGTGAAACTGCCGACGTGCAACTGAACGGCAAGCCTGCCGGAGTTGCGTGGATGCAGCCTTATGAGGTGGATATTTCAGCCATGCTCCGGTACGGTCGCAACATAATCCGTATCGACGTAACCAATCTGCTGATTAATAAAATTCTTGGAGACGGCCCTATTGACTATTCAGGCGTCTACGCCAAGTATGGGAAGCGCTTCCCGCCCGGTGATGAGTGGGAAGTAGTGCGTGAACCGTTTCCCTCTGGCTTGCTTGGCCCCGTGCGGCTCATCTTTTACAAGCTCATTAACATTTAACTCTGCTTACGCCCTAAATTCTGGTGAAATGTGCCGCCGGTCACGTGGATTAGCTCGCCGGTAATGTAATCGCCGTCGGATGACGCAAGAAAGGCCACTGCGCCTGCTACATCCTCCGGCGTACAGAGCCGACCAAGTGGGGTGGTCGAAGCAATCTGATCATAAATCGATTGCACCTCCAGGCCAGCCGATGCTGCCTTCTCACGAATGCCCTTTTTGAGCAACTCCGTATCAACGGCTCCCGGTGAAATGGCATTTACTGTAATCCCGTAGGGAGCCAGTTCATACATTAAACATTTGGTTAACCCCATCAACGCGTGTTTGGACGCTTCATAAATGCTGGAGAACGGAGTACCCGTCAAGATAGTAACAATGTTGATGATTTTGCCGCTGCGCTGCTTCATCATCTGGCGCGCTGCTGCACGCATCGTGAAAAACGGCCCGCGCGCATTCACGGCCATGACATGCTCCCAGTCTCCATCCGTATAGTCGGTAATCGGCTTGACTAGGTGGACGCCCGCATTGTTGACGAGAATATCCAACTTTCCAAACTCGGCGGCGATTTGACTCATCACTCCGTCGACGTTGCTACTGTCCAAAACGTCCAGGTGCCGAGCAACACACTGTCCGCCCTCGCTTGTGATGCTGTGGGCCGACTCCTCTGCGAGTTCCGTTCTTACATCACCAATAATGGTCAATGCACCCTCGCCTGCCAGCCGCTTCGAAATACCAAGCCCAATCCCGCGAGCTCCACCCGTCACTAAAGCAACCTGGTCCTTTAATCGCATGATTCAGATCCTCCGACGACCACCAGCTCAAAGCCCGATTGCAAGGCGAACTGCTCCAAGTGCCCAACCCAATGACCGGGTGCCAATGCCAGATGATGCACCGCGCCAGCTTCGCACCAACCTTCATAGGCGGTGACGGCAGAGTGCCTGTTAAAACGAAACGCAGCATGAAACACGCCGATTTGTAAGGGCGGTGATGCTTCCAGTGTTCCCTCCGCTGCTATCATTCGATAGCACTTATCCGATGCTCGCGGTGTGAAACTTAATATCGTCGC
>JAFAZU010000572.1 GCA_019239585.1 Acidobacteriaceae bacterium | reverse complement strand
CCTGTCAGAAGCTTGGGGCCGCTCAGATAATTCAAAATCTAGCTTGCAAGCGCCAGCGAACGAACGTTCAAATTCGGGATCACAATCGAGAGCACTTCCTCCACGCGATCCACAAAGTGGAACTGCATTTCCTGCCGCACATGATCCGGCAAATCCCGCAGGTCCTTCTTGTTCCCTTGCGGAAGAATAACCCGGCGAATACCGGCACGCCGCGCCGCCAACACCTTCTCCTTCACGCCGCCAATCGGCAGCACCAGACCAGCCAAAGTCACCTCGCCGGTCATAGCGATATCGCTGCGAGCCGGAAGCCCGGTGTAAAGCGAAGCCATCGCGGAAGTCATGGTCACGCCCGCCGAAGGTCCATCTTTAGGGATAGCTCCCGCCGGTACATGTACGTGAACGCCGTTACCCTTAATCTTATCGGGATCAACGCCCAGATCCGCCGCATGCGCCCAAATATAACTCTGCGCGATCTTCGCGGATTCCTGCATGACTTCACCGAGCTGCCCGGTCATCGTCAGGCTCTTGCCCTCCGGCAGCAGCGCGCTCTCAATGTAGAGCACATCGCCGCCCGTTTCCGTCCAGGCCAAACCGGTTACGACACCCGGAGGAACCGCTTTCCTGGCTTGCTCCGGCAGGAACATCTCCGGTCCCAGTAAATCGCCGAGAATTTCAGGAGTCACGACCACTCGCTGGGCCTGACCCTCCGCAATCTGCAAGGTCACTTTACGAGTCACGCGTGCAATCGCCCGCTCCAGCCGCCGTAAGCCCGCCTCGCGAGTATAGCAGCTGATAATTGCCCGCAGACCGTCGTCCGTAAACTCGATCCCCTCCTCCGTTAACCCGGTTGCCTTCATCTGCTTCGGAATCAGGTAACGGCGGGCAATCTGCTGTTTCTCTTCCTCGCTGTAGCCGGAGAGCCGCAGGATTTCCATGCGATCCAACAACGGCTGCGGAATCGTATCAAGCGTGTTAGCAGTCGTAATGAACAGTACCTTGGACAAGTCAAAGGCCATATCGAGGTAGTTGTCGCGGAATGTCTTATTCTGCTCGGGATCAAGCACTTCAAGCAACGCCGCCGCCGGATCGCCCCGGAAGTCGCGCCCTAGTTTGTCGATCTCATCCAGCAATAGAACCGGGTTCGACGCACCCGCGCGCCGCATTGCCTGCAACAAACGTCCCGCCATGGCGCCGATGTACGTACGCCGATGTCCGCGCAGTTCCGCCTCGTCGTGCATGCCGCCTAAGCTAAACCGCTCGAACTTACGCCCTAACGCCCGCGCGACGGATTGGCCTAACGAAGTCTTGCCGACGCCCGGCGCGCCCACCAGACAAAGAATAGGAGCCTTGGCTTCCGGATTACGCTTTAAAACGCTCAGATGCTCCAGAATGCGCTCCTTGATCTCTTTCAACCCGAAATGATCCTCGTCGAGCACCTGCCGGGCATGAGCAATATCCAGATTGTCTTCCGTGAGTTTGTTCCACGGCAGGTCCAGAACAAATTCAAGGTAAGTCCGGGTTACATGGAAGTCAGGAGAGGCGGCAGGCAGCCGCTCTAAGCGGCCCAGTTCCCGCTCGAACTCTTTCTTTGCCTCTTCCGGAAGCTGGATCTTTTCGTAACGTTCCCGCAGCAGCTCCACTTCCGCCTTATCGGCATCCTTCTCGCCCAACTCCTGCTGAATCGCCCGGAGTTGCTGACGCAGTAAGTACTCGCGCTGTTCCTTCGACATCTCGTCGCGCGCCGTGGAAGCAATCTTCTGACGAAGCTCCAGCACCTGCAACTCATGTGATAGGAAGGAGTGAATCAAACGCAAGGCATCGACCCGGGTTTCTGCCTCTAACAGCTTCTGCTCACGAGCGACATCCAGGCTGAAAATACTAGCCAGCAGATAGGCTGTCTGTAAAGGATCGCCGTTCGCCGCCAGCATACGGGTTAGTTCCGCAGCCGATTGCGGTTGCGCCAGCGCAATGGCCTTCGCAGCAATCTCCAGTAAAGCGCCTGAAAGCGCCTCTACTTCGGAACCGCCGTCATGCGGCAAGGGGAGCGGACGATATTTCGCAGAAAGAAAGGGCTCCGCCGGGTCGAGCTTCACGACCACCACGCGCTCGACACCCAGAACCAGGATCTCCATTAACCCATCATTCGGCCGGGACGACTTGCGGATAACAGCCTTTGTTCCAATCGTATACAGGTCGTCCTGCTGCGGCGCATCGATCTGCGGATCGCGCTGGGCGATCAGAATAATCTCCTTCTCCTCGGTCTTTAAAGCCGCTTCTACTGCCTTCAGCGAGCTTTCCCTGCCCACCGATAACGGCAGCATTAAACCGGGAAAAAGAATGGTGTTCTTCAGCGGTAACGCCGGAAGAACCTGAAAATCTCCATTTGCCATGATTTTCTCTTCTATAGCTTCGATGCAGCTATGCAGGGGAAAGCTGCGATTTCTTGCGTCAAGAACACTCAAGTATTAAAATCTTCCACCACTCCTTCCCATGCACATGCATGTTAGAATTCACATATGCGGACCACCGTTGACATCGAGCCCGAACACCGTAGCGCATTGCTGGCTATTGCTGCACGTCGCGGTGAGAAAGGATTTTCGAGTGTGCTTAAAGAAGCTATTGAAGGTTATCTCGCCGGAGAGGCGGAACGCGAAAAACGGCATCAAAGGTTCCTCGTACTTGCAGGCAGCATTACCGAACAAGAAGCCGACGAACTTCAACGCGAAGTTGAAAAAATTCGTACCCATTGGCGTTCATGATTGTCGATAGTGACCTGCTCATTGACTACCTGCGGGGATGGGAACCAGCGCGCGACCGTTTGCAGCAGGCTTCTGCCGTTGGACAGCTGCAAACAACAGTGATTAACCAATTTGAACTGTTATCAGGCGCACGGCAGCCCGAAGAAGAACAGGCCGTAAGAGAACTGCTCGAAACGCTCGACATCATTACACTCGATGCCGAAGCGTCCGGAATTGCTGGCAGACTACGGCGCGATTTACTCGCAATCGGACAAGATATTGGGATGGCAGACAGCCTCATTGCCGGTATTGCCTTAGCCCGCAGTCTGACTCTAATTACGCGCAATCGCAAGCACTTCAAGCGCGTGCCCAATTTGAAGCTGATCTTATTGGAATCCACCTAATCATTTCTCAACATAAGCAATAATTGGGAATCTCCCCGAGCCAATCCACGCGCCACTTTGAGATTTCATCCTCGGGCAGATTCACTGGATGAACAAAAACATCCTGACCAGCCGGAAAGTTGGCAGTTGGTTTTGGTCTTAACGTGACAATATAGCCGGATTCCTTGGCTGATCGTTGATATTTCTCCAGAACGCATCGGTTGCAAGGAGTTCCGGAAGAGTAACAACGTTTCACTCTGCCTCCCGGATACGTTGCAGATTCCGCAGCAATAGTGGAGATAAACTGCTCTCCATTGCAGGCGTAATTAACCCCGTTCGATCCATATCCTGAATCTGCACCTGATCTTTCAAACGATTCACGGACAGCTTCAGGCGAAGGAGGTCTTCCACAGGTATGATCCATACCTCGCTGCCATAGACAGATTCTCGAATGGGATTGATGGAAGGATTAGGCTCGAGTTGCTCCGGCTTTGTTTTCTCACCGGCAAAGACTAAGTGTACAGCTTGTTTTTTATCACCGCCGTACAGTAGCATATCTACGCCGACAGCGTGCCTAAATTGAAAGCCATTTGCTTCGGCAATCTCAATTACCCGTACTAAGTCAGAGCGATTCACTAAAAGGTCAACATCCTTTGTGTTTCGCGCTGCTGTCGGATCAACTTTGTTGACATGAATGAATACAGCCATGCCTCCGATCAGTTCATAATCCACTTTCGCCCCTTCGAGCGGCCTCACAACCCGATCAATCAACCCTACCAATTGAAAAATTCGCTCTTCAAAGAGCACGTTAACTAACTCTCCTCTTTCGGCTGCCTCTTTCAGAAAAGCGTAAAAACTAAGCACGAAACACCTGCTGTTTCTGAGAATACAAAAAGCCCGGATCAGCTTGGGAGCCAATCCGGGCCGTAAACAACTAACTCTAACTCAAGATTTACTTCGGTTGCACCACAATGAGGGCGCTAGTGCCCCCTTGATTGATGGTGAGCAACACCGGTTTGTCACCGGCTTGCGCCATTTCACGCTTGAAATCTTGCGCATTGGCCACCGGATGACGATTGACTGACGTAATCACCAATCCGCGACCCACACCGGCATCGGCAGCAGGGCTGCTCTGATCAACATCCGTCACTACAACGCCGTGGATATTGTCCGTCACTCCCGCTTGCTGTGCTAGCTCAGGTGTAAGCGTTTCGACGCTGATACCGCGCGCGGTCGTGCCGCCGGAGTTGTCGTTGTCGCCGTTATTACTGCCGTCATTGTCGCCACGGCGATTGGAACTATCAAAATCAGTGCTGGAGGGACGCTGGCCTAACGTTATTTTGACGCTCATCGGCTTTCCGTCGCGAATAACATCCAAGCTTACTGTGCTGCCCGGAGAGTGCGAAATCACATCTGCGGTCAGCTCATCATAGTTCTCCACCTTTTTGCCATCAATAGCAGTTACAATGTCGCCCTGCTTTAAACCAGCTTTAGCCGCGGGCTTGCCGGGAGCAACTTCTGCAATATAAGCGCCCTTAGCGTCTTTCAAACCTAGCAGAGGCGCGGCGTCGGCGGGAATCGGTCCTAATGTAGCGCCCATATAGCCACGGGAGACCTTGCCGTTCTTCATGAGCTGGTCAGCCACCTGCTTTGCCATGTTGGAAGGAACCGCAAAACCGATCCCGATATTGCCGCCCTCGCCGCCAAAGCTGGAACCGCCCGACAGAATGGCCGTATTGACGCCGATCAACTCGCCTTTCGCATTGATCAAAGCACCGCCCGAGTTGCCAGGATTAATGGCCGCATCCGTCTGGATAAAGTTCTGAATGTAAGCGCGACCCTCCAGTTTTCGGCCTTTTGCGCTCACGATGCCCATTGTCACCGTATGATCCTGCCCGAAGGGATTACCGATCGCGAAACAAAGATCACCCACGCGG
>JAFAZU010000416.1 GCA_019239585.1 Acidobacteriaceae bacterium | reverse complement strand
GCGGAGAACAAGAATGGTCCTCCATCGCATCGTGTTGATTCTACTCCGACTCGTTGTTCTAAGCAACAAAGTTCTAGTGCCATCGAAAGTCTCACGGGTTATCACGCGCAGCGTCCCTCGCGCGAGCGAGTTAGTTCAAACGCGGTTCACGGTAAAGTGCCCATCGATACGCCAGGAACGTCGTTTACTCTGAACGCCACATTTCGCGCACAACCTGCAGAGCGTTGTCTGTCTACACCATCACACGCGAGTAAGCCGGAACCCTGCTGCCTTGCGGTCCAGGGAGATCCGTTCCCGTTAGCCCTATTTACGATCTCACTCGGATGTCGGGTGTGGGTCTCACTTCAAGGAGTAATGAGTGTCTGGCATTGCGGGCTCCTGACTCGGGTTGGCCCACACCCCGTACATCAAAACAGCGACACGTGACCTGATGTTGGCCTGCTGGAAAGGCCCAGGGCAGACGGAACTGCTGCCAAGCGAAACCACAGTGCAGTTCCAGCGTGGCGGTTGTCCAGGTTGCCCCACCATCGGGACTGACTTCAACGCAGGAGACGCCGGATTCGGCCCAAGCCCATCCCTGGAGGAGTACCGGTTGCCCGGCGACGAGAAGCTTTTCGGGCGCTGGCGAAACCAGGATGCTTTCCGGTGCGATGCCCCATACCGGTTGAGAACCATTTGGAGAGGGGTCGTTATAGAAGCGTGTCGTGTACGGGCCAGGAGCCCGACGATCGGCCATGGTCAGCCCACCTAACCACTTGACGGAATTCGTTCCATACCAACCCGGCACTATTAAGCGCACGGGACCGCCGCGTTCGGGTATCAGAGGCTTCCCGTTCAGGGTAGTTGCCAGTAACACTTCTGGAGACAGAGCCTTCCACAGCGGCAGGTCTTTGACGTATGGCTCTCCTTGTAGATCGGCAAAGGTTCCCTATTCTAGTCCATGGGTCCACACGAAAGCGGCTCCGGGCGCCACACGACAGAGCTCTAAAACATCCCGCAGCCGCACACCGGACCAGACCACGTTCCCGACGCGCCGTTTCGGAACGGTCGGCGTGAGAGGACTACCGGCACACTCATGGACCGACATCACTTCGTGTTGCGGTAGGGCCAAAAGATCAGTCAAGCCCAAGGAGACAGGTTCCCGGACGAGCCCTTCTATACATAAGCGCCAACTCGTCGGGTCGACCTCCGCCAATCCCATATGCGCCAAAAGAAACAAGTTTTCTTCTTCCGTGACCCGCGAGGTGAGTGCGTGGATACCTCGTTCGGGTACACGCAGGAAATACCCCTCATGCGTTATGCGGACACCGGCAGCCGACAACTCCATTCAGTAAGATTCTGTCACTTTGCTTTTGTAGGTAGATCTCGGATTTGCCAAAGGGCTGAACGAATAAAGGGAGGGGTAGACACTAAGAAGCGAGATCCTTTACTGGGAGGTTTTGTCATGCTGCGTGGAACGTATTCGTCTCCGTTGGCACGCGCTCGGAGTTTTGCTGATCATCTCGGGATTCGCTTGCCGGTCCTGCTCGCCCCCATGGCAGGCGCGTGCCCACCCTCCTTGTCGATTGCCGTGGCCCATGCCGGCGGACTGGGCGCGTGCGGAGCGCTGCTGATGAAACCGGAGGAGATTACGGCTTGGAGCGCAGAATTCCGGGCCAACAGCCAAGGACGGTTTCAGCTCAATCTCTGGATTCCCGATCCGCCTCCGAGCCGAGACGCCGAGTTGGAACGGCGTCAGCGTGAGTTCCTTGCCACCTGGGGACCACCGGTTCCGCCCGAAGCGGGAGACCCCGCGCTTCCTGACTTTGAGGCACAGTGTCAAGCCCTGCTAGACGTAGCGCCGACCGTGATCTCTTCCATCATGGGGCTCTACCCGCCTCTGTTCGTTTCGGAATTGAAAGCACGAGGGATTCTGTGGTTTGCGACCATCACTACGGTGGCCGAAGCGCAAGCAGCGGAGGCGGCGGGGGCGGATGCGGTGGTCGCTCAGGGCATGGAAGCAGGCGGGCACCGGGGAGCGTTCGAAGCCGATCAAGCGGAACAGCAAATGATCGGGTTGATGTCTCTCTTGCCCCAGGTGGTGGAGGCGGTCCAGGTGCCGGTGATCGCGACGGGCGGAATTGCGGAGGCACGACAAGTCGCGGCAGCTCTGCTCTTAGGCGCCAGCGCGGTCCAGATCGGAACGGGACTGCTCCGAGCGCCGGAAGCCCGAACGCCTCCGGCCTATGCCGACAGACTGGCCCGCACGGAAGCGCACGAGACCATGCTCACGCGTGCCTTCAGCGGGCGAGCCGGTCGCAGTGTAGCCACAGCATACGTCCGTGCTGCCAGACAGGGTCCCCCGTCCGCGCCCTACCCGGTGCAACGGGGACTCACGGCAGGGATGCGGGAAGCGGCACGGAAGGCGGGAGATGCCGAGCGGATGCAGCTGTGGGCGGGGCAGTCAGCCAAATGGGCGAAAGCGGAACCGGCTGGCGAAATCGTCCGGCAGTTGTGGGACGATTCGTTAAACCTCTTACAACAAGCAACCGCAACCTGATCTCGGCATTCGGGGAGCGTTCTGCCGGCCACTCAAGCACAATCTCATCGCGCTTGTGCTTGAGATACAGCGCTCACGGTAAAGTGCCCCATCGGTACGCTAGGAACGTCATGTTACCTGAAACGCCACTTCACAACGACAACCCAATTTCAGTTTCCGCTTTGCCCGTTGTTCGGGAGCGATCCGGAAATAATCGGAATCCGTTTGCGGCAACGGGTTTTAAACTCTCGGATCTTGCATGAACCCAGCGGGGCCAGACGTACTCTGCTCCCAGCGTTGCACAAACGGTAAATTTGGGACAGGAGTTTTAGTAACGCGGTATTTCAACTTCACTGTAACTGCCCGGTGTGGCCGCATTGACCGCCGCCGCGATCCGATCCAAGTAACGCTGCACAACAGGCCATTACGAATTACTTAAAACGACAATCGCAATTTTCCGGCCTTTGAGGTTCTGCTGGTACTTTATGTTTTTATCGGTGCTGAGAAGCAGATCATATCCGGCTTGTTCTGCTTGCTGGATCAAATCGCCGTTTTTCAATGTTTCCCAACCGATCTGCCGCGCCCGCGTGACACTATGTCCGACGAGACTACCGACAATGGGCGCGGGCGTGCCGTTATCGAACAGAATTTTCATCAGCCGTAAGTCGGGGCTTTCTCAAGGCTCTTGCTGGCAAAGCGCAGAACGGCTTTCACTTCCTCCGGCTTTACGTCGAACACCTGCGTAATTTCTTGCAGTGACATTCCGGCCTCCAAATTGTCAAACACGGTTTGCACCGGCATGCGCGTTCCCCGGAACACCCACGCACCGCTAACATTGCCGGGGACGCTTTCCACGGCGGGACATTGTGACCAATCAAGCATTTTCGCGTCTCCTTTCGTTTCTGATCCTAGCGTACATTTTCGGCGTCGCTAAAATCGACTACTTTCGCAGCATGTCTCATAAACGGTGAGTTTTGAGAAAACTTGGGATGGAAAGTGACAGTCGCCTTCGGTCGCTCGACGACTAGGCAAGACCGCCGTGTCGTGAGGGCGGCTGTTTCAGGCAACCCACGAACACCGGCGCGTTGAATTTAATCCGCCTTCTTGAAATAGCCGACATTCGAAAACGCTTTACCGTCTCGCGTGATGCCGGAGCTATAGATAACTACGGCCTTTCCGTCCGGCAGTAATGCTGCAAGGGCCCGCTGGACTTCCTTGCCACTTTCCTTGCTAATCCAACGGGTGTCGATGATGTATGGATTTCCAGTAGGCTCAGTTCTGACAGTGACTTTATCGCCTCCCTCACTAGTCGCGTCGAACTTTTTGCCCGAAGCGTCGGTTGCCGAGTATGTCCAAGCACCACTGTCTTTGAAGGTTAATGTTGCCTCTCGAGGCGTGCCGTTCGGGTCAGCCGAGTAGTCGCCTTTCGCTGCGTCGAGCTTCCAGGTTCCGGCAAATTTGCTTGTATCTGCTCCGTAAGCGAGCGAGACTGCAAGGATCGCTGCCGTGAAAAGTTTGATCATGATTTGAGTCTCCAAAACGTTGTGGATTGGCCGAACTGGAATGCACCCACACCTGGCGCTGGACTATATCATATTCTGTGCGATCTCCTATGACGGAGCGTCTCACAAACGGTAAGTTTTAAGAAAATCTGGAACCTCCCAAAATTAAGGGTTCAGGATCTCAAAAGTCAGTCTCAAAATTGAAGGTGAATCACGCGGCATCCATCGTCGGCACTGTTGTTGGCAGTGTCTGAAAAGTCTTTCTCACAACTCCGGCAGTCGTTTGCGATGTTTTACACCGTGGCGGAAGGCGTTCGGCGGGTTTCTCGCGGCAAAGCGGCGTGATCCAAGGTTGCGGGTGAATGG
>JAFAZU010000261.1 GCA_019239585.1 Acidobacteriaceae bacterium | reverse complement strand
GCGAAGCAGCACGAATTGAGATAGGATTGCGGCAGTTTTTGGAGGCGGGCGGGTTCACAGCATTCACGGATAATTTCGAAGACCTGCACGGATTGGAGCAACTGCCGGGCGTTGCCGTGCAACGTTTAATGGCGGACGGTTATGGGTTCGGCGGCGAAGGTGATTGGAAAACAGCGGCTTTGGTGCGAAGCATGAAAGTCATGAGCGCCGGGCTGCCTGCCGGCACATCATTTATGGAGGACTACACGTACCATTTGCGCGATGGCGGTCAGGTGCTCGGCGCTCATATGCTGGAAATCTGCCCATCGATTGCAGGCGACGGACCCTCGTTACAAATCCATCCTCTTTCGATTGGCGGCAAGGCTGATCCGGTACGGCTGGTGTTCACGGCTCCGCCAGGACCGGCGGTGTGCGCTTCTGCAGTCGATATGGGAGACCGATTTCGGATGATAGTAAATCAAGTTGATGTTGTCGCGCCGGAGCAGCCATTACCAAAGCTGCCGGTCGCGAGGGCGCTCTGGATACCACGGCCTTCTCTCAAAGTTGCCGCAACAACCTGGATTCTGGCAGGCGGCGCACATCATACGGGATTTAGTCAAGCCTTAACGGCGCAGCACCTCCAAGATTTTGCTGAGATCGCCGGCATGGAATTCTTACTAATTGATGAAAATACCAGCGTTCGGGAGTTTCAAAAAGAACTGAAGTGGAATGATGCGTATTATCGAATGGCCCGCTGCTGACATTCTTACAACCCCTAATCGGTAATTTTGATCGGCTTTGGGGGAAACCTGAAAAGCATTACCATTGAGCCATCGATTACTGCTGTTTAACTCCACTTTTGGCCTCTTCTAAATGGAATAGCAGTTGCTGTATTTGTGAAGTAGACGATTTTGTTGAAATCAAGACATTATTACTTTCCTCAGAAGAGTTACGGATTCTACGAGGAAGATTCAGAGGCGGATACTCTGGAGATAGGCGTTGATTTCCAGTCAGAGTTGCTGGACGATGACGATAGCTTATTCGACGACTGCATAGTGTGCAGGCAATCTATCTGTGAGGAACATTTAAAGCAATCACCTTGGGCGGCTTACTGCAGGTCCTGCGATCCGAGGCACGAAGAGCAGGATTTCTGTTTAGAACTGCCCAAAGCAGCGTGAATAGTCCTCTTTCTTAACTTTGTTACCATCGGCTAAGCAACGACTGCCGAAATGAAGTTTTTTCTCGACTCAGCAAATCTGGAAGATATTAAAAAGGGCGCTGCCTTGGGCATCCTTAATGGCGTCACGACGAATCCGTCTCTGATCGCCAAGGAAGGGATTGCGCTCGAAGAGCAGATTCGCAAGATTTGCGACATCATCGATGGTGATGTCAGCGCTGAAGTATTAGCGACAAACACTAGGGGGATGATCGAAGAAGGACGGCGCTTGGCGAGAATCCATAAGAATGTTGTCGTGAAAGTGCCTTTGACTTCCGAGGGCATCGCCGCTGTATCCGCACTTTCTAGAGAAGGAATCCGCACCAATGTTACTCTTTGTTTCAGCGCCGTGCAAGCTTTGATTGCGGCCAAAGCAGGGGCCTATATGGTCAGTCCATTCATTGGCCGCTTGGATGACTTAGGCTATGACGGCATGGACTTAATCCGAGATATTGTCACGATCTACAAAAATTACGAATACAAAACGCAGGTCTTGGCCGCTTCGGTTCGGGGAACACTCCATGTTGTGGATGCTGCGAAAGCTGGCGCGCATATCGCCACTATGCCGTTCAAAGTGCTGGAGCAACTTTTCAAACACCCGCTCACAGATAAAGGTTTAGAACAGTTCCTACAGGATTACAACAAGGCCTTTGAACTGGCTCACGCCTGATGGAGCGAAGTTTTCTGAATAGCTCGAAGGTAGGCAGTAATTTCGTCGTCCATTTGTTGTGGGTATGTATAGCCGAGTGCGTCGGCAACTTCTCTGGCAATCTGACGAAATAGCGACACCGTTAGGAAAAGTGCATTCCAGTTTTCTTCCAGTCCCGAGCCTACATAAGAACGGGCCAGTTCAGACCATACGTTACCTGATAAAAGTCGCTTGAAGCCGCGCCCTCCAACGCCAGGTCTCAGGCGCCAATTATGCTCTATCTCAATGCGCCATTCCAATAATCGGCGCAGGATGTTGAGTTTTATTTCGTAATCGAGGCAGAGCTTCGCGAATAAGAGTTCGTCCCGTCGCAGGTTTTTCGCTACGTAGGTCGTCTCCCACCAGAACGCTTCTATCAGTGCATGGTACTCTGCCTCCGTGGGTTTAAGAGGAATGTGCGCTGTATAGGACGGTGGTTTCCACTCGGAAGTTCGGCCATCTTTGTCCAACAAAACGCGATAGCCCACGTCTAAGTTATCCGGCAAGATGGCAGCAGTCGAAATTCGCAGCAGCAGTGCGTCCGGCCAAATGCTGTAGTCGATCTTGGTGTAGTCCGCATACAATACTCCACAAAAGCAAGTTGTGAAGCCATATTTTTGGCCCTGATCACGCCAATGCACTAAAGGACGCCCATAACGTGACAGCCAATCATCTTCCTGTTCGAAGCGTTTCACATCGGCAACTCCCAGAACGACGTCGAAGTCAGAAAGCGAGTCCACTGATCCATCTTGCCGCGCGCGTGAACTGGTTAGTACCATGGCCCGGATGAATGAGTCCCCGTCGCCCCACATCACTAACTTTTTCAAGACCTCGGCTTGACTGATCCGCGCTTCCATTGTGTGATTAATCCTGTGGAGCGCTCGCCCGCTCTAGGCGATCCAAGATACCGGCCCATTCCGGAGTTTCGGGGGGCCGTCGGATGGCAATCCAATCCCAGCCTTCCCGGTCCGCTTTGTGCAGTTCGGCATACAAAGCAGACGCGAAAAGTTTTGGGTCCGTCGGCATGTCAATGATGCGCCCTCGTCCGTTCGGCGCGGTGGCATCTGCTTCCAGCAAAACCAATGGTGTTTGTGGTGCGTAGTGCCTTGGATGTTGCCCAGGAGATTCGACGATATGAGGAAGATCCATCTCCCTTTCAAAGCGTACCCCCGCGACTCGCTCCAATTCTTCTTGCGTAATAATGCCGGGTCGCAGAACTGCCGGTGGCGCGCGGTGTAGGGCAACGACCGTCGATTCGATTCCGACAGTAGTTGGTCCTCCATCGAGAATCATCTCAACTCGATCATCTAAACCCTCGCGCACGTGTTCCGCCGTAGTGGGCGAGATTTGGGTAAAACGGTTGGCGCTGGGCGCTGCAATCGGCACGCCTGCACGACGGATCAGCTCCAGCGCCATAGGGTGCGACGGCATTCGTACGCCGACCGAATCGAGTCCGGCGGTCACCAGATCGGGAACAATTGCCGCTTTCTTCAGCACCAGCGTTAATGGTCCCGGCCAGAACGCCCGTACCAGTTTTTGCGCGGCTGCGGGCCACTCCGCGCTGACGGTTCGCGCCATTTTTTCATCCGCAACGTGTACAATCAGCGGACTTGCCCAGGGCCGCTCTTTCGCTTCAAAGATGCGCCGGACCGCTTCGGGGTCGAGCGCATTGGCTCCTAAGCCATAAACGGTTTCGGTCGGAAATGCAACGAGCTGGCCGCTTCGGATCAGCTCTGCCGCACGCATCATCTCCAATTCACTGACGTGAAGACTCATGTGGGCTGCTCGCAGCTGATCCTTTTAATCCGGCAGATCGTCTTTGCTGTCACCCGCCGTCTTGCCGGTTTTCGCCCAAACCAGATAAGCGTGTATCAGAGGATCAATGTCGCCGTCCAGCACGCGATCTACGTCGCCGATAGCGAGTTTCGTCCGGTGGTCCTTAATCATTCGATAAGGCGCCAGCACATAACTGCGAATCTGGCTTCCGAAGTTAATTCCTAACTTAGTGTCTTCCAGCTTCTGATCGGCAGCGCGCTTCTTTTCGAGCTCATGCTCATATAGTTTTGCTTTGAGTTGCTTCATCGCGCTGGCGCGGTTCTTGTGTTGCGAACGCTCGTTTTGGCATTGCACCACGAGGCCGGTGGGCAAGTGCGTAAAGCGTACTGCCGATTCTGTCCGGTTCACGTGCTGACCGCCCGCGCCGCTCGCCCGGAATACATCCACCTTCAAATCTTCCGGCTTGATCTCGATATTAATGTCCTCATCAATTTGCGGGTACACGAAGACTGAGGCAAAGGACGTATGGCGCCTTGCATTGGCGTCAAACGGTGAAATCCGCACCAGCCGGTGTACGCCCACTTCGGACTGCAGTTGTCCGTAGATGTTTTCACCGTTGATCTCCACTGTGGCGGACTTAATACCGGCGCCTTCGCCTTCCAGCCGGTCTGTAACGACTGCCTCGAACTTGTGCCGTTCGGCCCAGCGCAGGTACATGCGCAGCAGCATTTCGGCCCAATCCTGGCTTTCGGTGCCGCCCGCGCCGGGGTGAATCGTAACAATGGCATTGCGCGCATCGTTTTCACCGGAAAGGAGCATGCCTGTTTCGAGCTGATCCAGTTTATCTCCAAATGCTCGTATCTCGCGTTCCAAGTCACCATTGACCTGTTCGCCTTCTCTGGCCAGCTCAAATAGGGTGTCGATGTCCGAGGTGGCGGACACCACAGCCTGAAAACTTCCGATTGCTTCTTCCAGGCGCTTGCGCTGCTGCATCACGCGCTGGCTTTTTTCCGGTTGATTCCAGAAATCCGGATCGTTGATCTCTTTCTCCAG
>JAFAZU010000250.1 GCA_019239585.1 Acidobacteriaceae bacterium | reverse complement strand
GAAGCCTCCCGCGAGAGGATCAAAGCCCATAACGGCTGATCTCGGATGATCGGGAGTACCAGGGATAGCGGCAAGCACGGGACCTTCCGCCGTACTCGCAATCGGCACGGCGCCTTCAAAAGTTCCAAAAACTTCCGCCTCTGCGATACGGTCCTCCCTGGCGTGCAACCCGGTTTCAGGAAGCGCGTCTGTGTGCCAGGTTTGTATGACAGCGTTCTTCACAGTAGCTTTGACCGGCAGCGGAGAATGCTCTTTGGGTGGATCAATCCAAAGGCTCGGAACAGCAGGAGCCTGACCGGGAGCGAATCCGTCCAGGAGCGCCAAGCCAGCAGAGGGACTCCGAACATATTGGGACGGATCGAAGTAGTACACATCCAGGTGATGATTGGATTCCAGTAAAGGCCTCCATAAGTCGCGGCGGTTCGTGTAAACCGCGATTGCGAAGTTTTTATTGGAAGGAAGTTGCAATTGGGCGCGATTGTCGCTCGGAAGACTGTCGTCGGCATCAATCTCAGCGATCAAGCGGCCTGCTGTGTTCGTGACAAAGTTGTACTTGGCCGTCAGTTCCTCGCCCGGACGAAGGGTGTAAATTCGGGGCGAGAAACGAGTTCCCGCAAATTGTGTTTTCAAGGTCAGGCGTCGCGGGGAAGATCCTTCGTTTTTAAGTGTTACTGCCCCTTCCCAGGAGTTCCTTTCATCATCGCCGCGTTTTACGCTCATACTGCGGATCCCGACGTTCTCCCCGTTGGCTGGAACGGAGATGACTCGCAGGTTGGCGGGAGCTGTTGGAGTATTTTCATTTGCTCCGATGCGTTTCGGTCCTATGTAAACAATTTCACCCGCCACTCCGCCCGACCAGTTTTGTGCTCCTTGGGCAAAGGCGAACGCTTGCAGGAGATCCAGTGCGGAAACATTGGACGTCGAGTCACGGAGAGCGCTCAATATCTGTTCATGGCTGGAAGTGAATGGGGTTGCTGGGGAAGGAAGGGCATCCACGCGCACCAGCATGACGCGATCGCGAGCGGGAATCGATCCCAGATAACGTGCGGCGAGCTGACGCTCACGGTCAAGAACTGATCCGCCGGGAGTTTTTGCGCCGGACCAGGCAGAAGTATCAAGCAGAAGCACATGGTCCCGGCTACGCCCGACGCGACTTCCCCATTGCAATTGAGCAATCGCCAGCAGTAGCAGGGTTAGGCTGATGAGTTGGAGAATCAGCGACCACGGTTGCTGCATGCGCCTGCGCCGCTGCTGCTCATCGACTGCCGTAGCGGATGGCCAGAAGCGCAGAGTAGAGACGGTCTTCTTGCGCACTCTGCGGTCGAGCAGGTAGAGCGCCGTAACAACACCTCCCAGCGCGCTCAGAAGCGTCAAGAATTCACCGGCAGTAAGGTTAAGAAAGAACATCTGTTTTAACGATTGCTCCCGGCCGTTGTCATCGGACCGAACATCGCCTCTTCAATAGGAATTCTGGTGGACAGACCGGCATAGCGCCCGCCATTCCGTAAAGCAAGCTTGCGGAGTTCTCCCGCATGTTCGTCGAAAGCAAGCTTGTATTCTTCGCGTGCTCCGTCATCCACCGCGACTTTCATCCCCGCGCCGGTCTCTGCATCAATCAGTTCAAGCTCGCCGCGATCGCTTGGTTCGCGGTCCTCTTCGCCCCAGAGTTGAATCAGCAATAACTCGTGGCCGAAGTCAGCAAGGTACTGGAGCGGGTGAAGACAATCGGCGTCATCGAGGAAATCGGAGATGATAATCACGAGGCCGCGCTGTGGGTAAGCATTGAGAAAAAGGCGCAGGACGTCAAGGTAATGGGTTTGTCCGCCGGGAGTTAAGGAGCGAAGAAAGTTTTCGGCAGGCTGGAAACGATGGCGTCCGCCGCTGCAAAGAAAGGGATCGAACAAGCGCCCGGAAAATGGCTGCAGAAGAATACTATCCAGACGAACCAACCCGACATAGACCAGGGCGGCAGCCAGCTTGCGTGCATAATCAAACTTTGTCAAATCCCCTGGGGGGGAACCGCTAGTCATGGAAGCGCTGATGTCAATGAGCAGGCGAACCGGAACGCGCGGCTCCAATTGAAACATTTTCAAGAAGAGTTTTTCAAAGCGCATATAGGCTCGCCAGTTGACAGCGCGCAGGTCGTCGCCTTGATGAAAGCTGCGATGATCGAGAAACTCCTGTCCGGAACCTGCAAAGTGAGACAGGTTATGGCCCCCAACGCGGCCGGGAAATGATTTCTGCCACTGTAGGGTAAGCCGCTCCAGCCGTTCAAGAAAGTGCCGGTCGATCAGCGGTTCAGGCATACACTAAAGAACCAGTTTCCCGCTTTTTACAGACGGGCACTCACATAGTCGAAGATTTTGCGCAGGATTGTCTCCGTATTTTCGCCATCGGCGTGAGCGTCGAAGTTGAGGATAATACGGTGGCGCAGCACGGCGGGAGCGATGGCCGCGATGTCCTCAACGCTCAGGTGCATGCGCCCCTTTATTAAAGCAAGTACGCGGCCGCACTCAATCAGAGCCTGCGCTCCGCGCGGTGAGCTGCCATAACGAATGTAGCGGGTCGTGATATCGGGAACCTTTGGCGTGCCGGGCTGAGTAGCCATAACCAGATCAATGGCGAACTCCTGCACATGCGGCGCAATCACAACCTGCTTGGAGACAATCTTTAACTCAGCAATGCCGCGACGGTCCAGGATCTGGCGGAGATCCACTTCGTCATTCCTCGTGGTGAGATCCACAATACGGCTGAGATCCTGGCGGGACGGGTAAGTAACCAGAATTTTCATCAGAAAGCGATCCAACTGCGCTTCCGGAAGTGGATAGGTGCCTTCCATCTCAATCGGATTCTGCGTTGCCATCACCAGAAAAGGCGCGTCCAGGGTGTAAGTGGAGGTACCGCTGGTCACGGTGCGCTCCTGCATGGCTTCGAGCAGGGCCGATTGCGTTTTGGGGGTGGCGCGATTGATTTCATCGGCCAGTACAAGATTCGCGAAGATGGGGCCGGGCTGAAAACGGAGGCTCTTGTGACCGTGCTCGTCAGTTTCCATGACAAGGCTGCCGACAATATCGCCGGGCATGAGATCCGGGGTGAACTGGATGCGCGAGTAGCGCAGTTCGAGAACGCGCGAAAGCGTACGTAGCAGCGTGGTCTTACCTAGGCCGGGAACGCCTTCGAGCAGCACATGACCACCTGCAATTAGGCAGATCAAAACGCCGTCAATCACGTCAGTTTGGCCGACAATAATCTTGCCGATCTCTTCCCGCACACGGTTCAGATCCCTCCATGCACGATCGACATTCGTTACATCGGCGGTAAGTGTTTCAGCCATTTCCAATTATCGTAAGAAAGTAGTAGGGCAGTATCCCGTCACGCACAACTACGAGCCGGACCGGAACACCATATGGCTCGGTTTCACGCCACGGCGCTCACAATCAACTACATAAAGTCTCCCATAGCTCTCGAGAACATAGCTTTCCGGAGAGAAACCGAGGTCCTTTGCTGTTTTGTCAATCCAATCGCCCGGCCCTTCCAATTCAAGGAAAAAACCAATCGGCGTCTCGTCAAGCGTGACGATGCCGGCAGCGCCGTCCGCTTGAAACTCCGTCCTGTATTTCTCATAACGGAAAGACGGCTGAAAGCCGATAGAGGTTAGTATCTGATGCATAGTTTGAACAGAACCGACAGTGGTTTCGAGCTCCGGGCGGCTTTTGTAAGGACCGGGCACGCCCACACCCTTCCAGGTAATAACACCGCCGTCGCCGAATTGACGGAGCCGCAAAAGGGTACCCTCCTGCCGCAAACGGTTTTGGGGCGTGTCATAGAGGGTATTAGCTTCAAACTGGCGCGGGTGGGACTCGCGGAAGCCAGCCGAACGGAGCTTTGCGGAAACATCAGCGAGATGGGAAACCGGAATTTTGACTTCCGTTTCGGTAGGACTAGTAGCCATGAAAAACAGTAGATATTCTCCTTTTATTTTGACATCCGTATAATAAAAGCACGTAGTACCAGGCACGCGCCCGTAGCTCAGTTGGATAGAGCGAATGACTTCGAATCATTAGGCCGGGAGTTCGAGCCTCTCCGGGCGCGCCAGATAACCTCTTTATCTACATCACTTACGAGTAGGTCCAAATCATCGACTGGATGCTGTTGTTGAAAGGTATGCCCAGAAGTATGACCACGGCTGTCCGCCGCGCCTCTGACCAGTGCAGCTTGCTCCTCATGCTGGCGTCTTGCTTCTTCTCCGAATCAGATTCATTCAGGTGAATGTATTTCATGGTCGTTTCCAGACTCTCGTGACCTGCAAGCTTTTTAAGGGTAAATGGGTCCATTGTCTTCGCCCAGCGGGTCAAGCAGGTATGTCTTGCGTCGTAAATGACGAAGGGTTTGACACCGCTCGCTTTGAGCGCGGCAACGTGCTGCTTCTTTAAGCTTGATTGGTTTATATGGCCAGCCTTAGTAGCCGCTGGA
>JAFAZU010000141.1 GCA_019239585.1 Acidobacteriaceae bacterium | reverse complement strand
GCGGCAGCCCTGGTGATCGTTCTCACCGTTTGTCTCGTAACCGGATCAGGCGGAATCTTGTGGATTGTACTCTTCTGGGCGGCTTTCCGAGTTTTTCAGGACTATGTGTTAAACCCTTACCTGATGAGTTCCGGTATTGAGTTGCATCCGCTGTTGGTGCTGTTTGGCGTATTAGCCGGCGAAGCACTGGCAGGTATTCCTGGGATGTTTTTCTCCGTTCCCGTTCTGGCCATCCTGCGTGTGATTTACAGCCGAATGCGAGAAGCTTCGAAACGGAAAGCCGCACAACCCGAATACCGGCCTGTGCCTATAACGGCGGCTCACGTGTCCGAGTAATCCACTTCAGTTAAATTCCTTACAGTCCTGCCCTGTTCCAGGCTATATAGGAAGCGTAACCCGCGATGATGACAGCATAGAGGATCGTGGCTGCCAGCAGCGCATTTTTAATCTTGTCAACAGTTTCACACCGCTTGCACATCGCCTGTTGCGTGTTGACGATAGTTGCATCGTGTGGATCGTTGTGGAGGTGAATATAGTGATCACCGTGGTTTTCGAGCCAACGGCGGTACAGGAACATACCGACAGTGGCGCAGAGAAGAATCAGGCAGAGAATCACGTTGTACGTCAGATTCATGGAAAGGCATCGCTCCTTTCATTTGGAAAACGGCTTGCTACCGGCAAGCCCGCTGTTAAGGAACCTTGTGGTTCACGACCCTACCAAGCACCGGCAGACATTGCACGGCGCAAAATCCTCTATGGCCGCATGATACCTCTGGTTTCCGTTAGTTGCAATACTTCCGACCTTGTTTATTGATAATGAGAAGTTTCTACTTCAGCCCGGCGCGTTTCCAGAGCTGGTTCACGCGGCTGACCACTTCCGGCGACATGCGAATCACATTGGGCCAGCGGCGCGTGAATCCCTCAGAGGGCCATTTGGTGGTCGCATCCACACCCATTTTAGAGCCGAAATTCGGCAAGCGGCTGGAGTGGTCCAGGGAGTCTACAGGACCGGTAACAAACTCTATGTCGCGCTGCGGATCTATGTTGTTCAGGGCTTGCCAGGCGACTTCCGAAACGTTCTGCACGTCGACATCTTCATCGACCACCACGATGCACTTGCTGAACATAGCTTGACCAAGCCCCCAGATGGCATGCATAACTTTGCGCGCCTGGCCGGGATAGGATTTGCGAATCGAGACGAGAATCAGGTTATGAAACACACCTTCGGCGGGCATACAGATATCGCGAACTTCCGGCAGTTGCATGCGCATAAGCGGCAGAAAAATTCGTTCGACGGCTTTACCCATGTAGAAATCCTCCATAGGAGGCGGCCCGACAATCGTAGCGGCGTAGAGAGGGTTCTTGCGACGCGTGATGCACTCGATATGAAAAACGGGGTAGTCATCGTCGAGCGAGTAAAAGCCGGTGTGATCGCCAAAGGGGCCTTCGCGCCGGAGTTCTCCGAGATTAAGGTAACCTTCGAGCACGATTTCGGAGTGGGCGGGTACTTCAAGGTCACAGGTTTCACACTTCACCATCTCGACCGACTTTCCGCGCAGAAAACCGGCAAAGAGCATTTCGTCAATGCTGGGCGGCAGGGGGAGAATGGCGGAGTACAGGGTCGCGGGGTCCGAGCCGATTGCAACGGCTACCGGCATGCGAGTACTTTTTCCTTCGGCGGCAAGGCGGCGGTAATGTTCGGCTCCCTGCTTATGCTTTTGCCAGTGCATGCCGGTCGTTTGGCCGTCAAAGACCTGCATGCGGTACATGCCGCAGTTGTGCTTGCCGGTATCCGGGTTTTTTGAAAAGACCATCGGCAGGGTGATAAAAGGACCGCCATCACCAGGCCAGCAGTGCAGGATTGGAAATTCTTTTAGTGAGAAGCCCTCGCGCTGAATCACCTCCTTGCAAGGACCGCTTCGGACGGTTTTAGGGAAGATAGCGGCTAGTTCGCCCAGCTTCGGCAACAGCTTCAGTTTGTCCAGGAGGCTTTCAGGTTTCTGTAGTTCGAGAAAGCCGGTGATGCGTTCGGCAATCTCGTCGACGTTGTCGACGCCGAGAGCGATCCCCATCCGGCGGGTGCTGGCGAAAGCGTTAATCAGCACCGGCACTTTCGAGCCGTGCGGATTTTCAAACAAGAGAGCCGGACCGCCTGATTTGACGGAGCGATCGGCAAACTCGGTGATTTCAAGGTAAGGGTCTACTTCAATTGTGACGCGCTGGAGTTCCCCGTTCTTCTCCAGAGCGCGTACGAAGCTACGCAAGTCATCAAAAGACGGCATTCAGATATAACCATTATGAGGAGTATTGATGAGCAATCGTACGGCGTTGGTAACAGGCGCGAGTCGCGGGATTGGGGAAGCGTGCGTGAAGTCACTCGCCGGGGCGGGTTATCGCGTTGTGCTGGCGGCGCGCTCGGTGGATAAGCTACAGGAGCTTGCCAGTGAGTTGCAGGGCCGTGGCGCGGAAGCGTTCGCGGTCGAGGTGGATCTCCGAAGCCATGAGTCCATTACGGCGAGCTTCGCCAAAGCTGCGAAAGAGTTTGGGCGGATTGACATTCTGGTAAACAATGCCGGAATCACCAAAGACGGTCTGGCAGTGCGTATGAAGCAGACCGATTGGGAGCTTGTTTTACAGGTCAATCTCAGCGGCGCTTTTTATGCCATTCAACAGGCGCTTCCAGGCATGATGAAGGAGCGCTGGGGTCGCATTGTGAACATTTCGTCGGTAGTAGGAGAAATGGGCAATCCGGGTCAGGCAAACTATGTGGCTGCAAAGGCCGGCTTAATTGGATTAACAAAATCGCTGGCGCAGGAAGTGGGCAGCCGGAACATTACGGTAAACGCCGTGGCGCCGGGCTTCATTGAAACAGACATGACGCACGGGCTATCAGAAGAGTTAAAGCAGAAAATGCTGAGTCAAACACCGCTGAAGCGCATGGGAACCGCCGAGGAGATTGCTCACGCTGTCAAGTTTCTGGTGAGCGAGGAAGCCGGTTTCATTACAGGCCATGTGCTGGATGTAAATGGCGGGATTTATATGTAGGAACGCGTTAACGCTTATGATCGGAACCCATATTCTTTCCAATCTCGCAAGATCTGTTCCTGTAATTCCCTTGGGTAACTGCCTGCAAATGAGCTTCGCTTGGGGAGCCGACCGTTCCATTCATCCGGCGGCAGGCAGTTGTAGACGACCTTCGTTGTCTCCATGGACATTTTCTCGGCATCTCGCAGGAACGCGACCAGCGGATTGGTTGACGTATGGTCAAATACTGACTCTCCGCGAGGACCGGGATAATTCCGCGTAGCGAATGCCCAGACCAATTCCTTCGTGTTGCTGAGGTCGATGTCATCGTTGAAGATCATGTACTTGGGCGTTCCCATTCCCGCTTTCGTAGCGAATAGAGCTTTTCCCATCTCCTCGCAAAGCTTTGAGGCTCCATATTGGAGGCACTCTCTCCAGTTCATGTCCATAGCAATGGCGTACCAGTGGTTGGCGCTTTCCAGCGGGCTCCAGGCCGTCGCTACAGGAAAACCTTTCTCGCGCAGCTCGAACACGATTTCGGCGGCATTCGGAATGCCCCAGGCGGTGTGATCTTCTTCGACTGGTTCGCCTGCTACGGAGACCGGCAGAATCGGGTCACTACGATGCGTGATGGCTGTTACGAGATAAACAGGCTTCGGGCTTGGCGGACCGGTCCACAAATAACCGGCGTACTCGCCCATCGGACCTTCCAGATCCCGCTCCGTTCGTGAAAGATGCCCTTCCACGACGATCTCCGTCGTGGCCGGAACTTCCAAATCCACCGTTTCACAGCGGACGACCTCCACCGGCTCGTCGAAGTAGGCACCGACGTAATCGGCTTCGTTCGCGTCCGCAGGAAGCGGCATACCGCCCACGAAAGGGATGAACGGCTCACATCCCAATGCCAGTGCAAAAGGCATGTCCTGACCGCGATCCCACCACTCTTTCGCGACCATTCCGATGTGCTGATTAGGGGCCACGATGCCTGCCATCCGGTTGCGGTCGAGCACCATAATTCGGGCAATTGACCAGTTCGTCCAGCGGCCATCGGGGGTCCGGGCGACCACGATTCCAAAAGTATTGAGATAGCGTCCACCGTCGCCACCGTGAAGCCAGGGCGCGGGCAGGTGCGTGAGGTCTATTTGCTGACCCGTGAGGATGTGTTCCTTACATGGCCCGGTCGGCACGATTTTTGGAGGAATCGGTTTGCGTGTTCTGGCTTCGACCAGGGACTCCACAATTTCGCGCCCGGTTGCTTTTGGATCGAGACCCAGTGACAAGGCAATGCGAGACAGATATAATCCTGGCTGCGCACTGACTCCTGCCGGGGCCCCGAGCACCCGAAAACCCGGCTCTACATCCTTGATATTTTCAAACAGCGGCGCAGGTGAACCGGTTTCGTAACATCTCCGGCAGATGGCGCCGATTTCGAGATGAAGATCAACCTGTTTGGCAATGGGCTGTAATTCGCCGATCTGCCGCAAAGCCTCCACGTACTCGCGCAGATTTTTCAAATGTTTCTTCTGCCGCATTTACCTTAGCCCCTGCGAAGCGTTAATCCAATGCGCGGTCCGAATCCGTTCCCGTAAGCCAGCGCAACGAGCAGCATGTTCGCCGGTTCGACGTAGCGCGAGAGAACCAACCCTCCCGCGATGACCGGTTCCGCGCCCAGATCCCGCACGAGACCGGCCACCAACTCGCGTGCCTCCTTGTCATCTCCACACACGAAGACTCCCGCTTTCTTGCCGCCAATCTCCATGCTGTCGGAGTGCAACACCTCTGCGAAAGGCGGGATCGCTTTCACTACCTTCGCCCATGGAGCAAGCGCAGCCGTTTGTTCGCCCGCCGATGTAGTTGTGCCGATCAACAGGCCACTAAAGTCGGGCTTCAGTGGATTGGTGCAGTCCCAGAGCACTTTTTTCTCCGCCGGTGAACCGGCCTGCTTTAAAGCGTCCTCATTGGCGGTGTACGGTGTCGCGAGAGCGACAGCATCGCCGAATGCAACCGCTTCCGCGACTGTCCCATGCTGAGCGCCGAAGTTCTTTGCGACTGCTTCCAGCTTCGCCGCATCACGGCTATAGCTCAGCATGATCTGATGGCCCGCAGCAACGAGATGTTTCGCAAGCCCGGTTCCAACGTTTCCAGCTCCGATAATTCCGATCTTCACTTTCCGTCTCCTAGATTGGCCCAGATGGTCTTATATTGCGTGTAGCTTTCGAGCGCCTCGGCTCCCTGCTCGCGCCCATAACCCGACATCTTGTAGCCGCCGAAAGGGGCATTCGGGTGATATTTATGCCATGTGTTAATCCACACCGTTCCCGCTTTGATTTTGTCCGCAAGCCGAAGCGCTCTTCCGAGATCACCGGTTTGAATTCCGGAAGCCAGACCGTAGCTCGTATCATTCGCAACCCGAATGGCTTCGTCTTCGGTCTCGAACGGAATGACCGGCAGCACGGGACCGAAAATCTCTTCGCGGCTGATCTTGAGATCGTTGGTCGCGTCGGTAAAAACCGTAGGCTCGATGAAAAGCCCTTTGCCGTTTACCTTACGGACGCCGCCTCCTGCCGTGAGTCTGGCTGCTGACTGCTTTCCCGCCTCCACATAGGTGAGAACTTTATCGTATTCGTTCTTCGAAGCAATGGGGCCTACCTGGGTCTTCGGATCGAGCGGATCACCGAGAACCGCCGCCTGTGCCATCTTTGAAAGCCGTTCGACCACTTCGTCGTAGACTGCGCGCTCGACCAGCAGGCGCGAACCGGCCACGCAAACCTCGCCCTTGTTCCAGAAAATGCCCCAGAAAGCTGCCTGCACAGCAAAATGCCCCAGAAAGCTGCCTGCACAGCGCCTTCGATGTTTGCATCCGCAAAGATGATGTTCGGTGATTTGCCGCCAAGCTCCATGGTGGTGTGCTTCAGCGTGTCGGCGCCGTTGCGAATAATATTCTGGCCCACCGATGTTGAGCCGGTGAAAGCGATCTTGTCCACAAGTGGATGCTTGACCAGCGCGTCGCCTAGCGAGCCGCCGGGGCCAGTCAGCAGGTTGTAAACACCTTCCGGGAGACCGGCATCAAGGGCGACTTGCGCGAGCGCCAGCGCAGTCAACGGCGTGTCTGAAGCAGGCTTGTGAACGACCGTGTTGCCGGCAGCCAGCGCAGGCGCAACTTTGGAACAGGTTAAGGCGAGCGGGAAATTAAAGGGCGTAATGCAAGCCACGACACCCAGTGGCTCGCGTCGCGTCAGAATGCGAATATTCGGCTCATAGGATTGGCGGTATCCGCCATTTATCTGCATGGCGAGTCCGCCGAAGAAGCGGAACAGGCCGGAGCAATGAGGCATGATGATCTCGCGGAAATCTTTGTATGGCATGCCCATATCCATGGCTTCACGAATGGCGAAGTCATCGGCGCGCTCGTCCATCAGATCCGCCATCTTGAAGAGAATCTTGGCCCGCTGCTCGTGATGCATACGGCTCCAGGGGCCCTCTTCGAAGGCGCGCGATGCTGCTTGTACTGCTTCTTCCGCGTCGACTGACGACGCTTTAGGCACATCGGTGATCTTCTCTTCCGTAGTGGGATCAGATGTGGGCATCACGGCGCCGTCTCGCGCGTCCCGCCACTTACCGTTGATCAGGAGTTGCCCCTTGGGAATGGCAATGCGCTTGGGCGCTACGGCTGTTACTGGCATGAATGTTGTGTCTCCTGAACGCCAGCATAAAAGTCAACGCTCAAAATCGAAAGGACAAAAATGCCACAGTTTCGGCCATCTATTGGGTCAACCCATGCGCGGATTTTCGAAGCTGTGATGGGGTCACGCCGAAATCACGCACGAAAATGCGGCGCAGGGATTCCAAGCTGCCCAGGCCGCAGTCTGCCGCAATCTCTTCAAAGCTGCGTTCGCTCTCTTCCACTAACCTCCTGGCCGTCTCGACTCGTAGCCGCTCCACAAAGGCGGCAGGCGTCACACCGAACTCTTCCACGAACACGCGAGAAAAGTTCCGCACGCTCATAGAGACTCGACTGGCCAGCTCTTCCACTGTCAGCGGGTCTTGTAAGTGCTCCAGAACATAAACCGGCAGTTCGCGGAGCGGAATGCGCGCAGAGCCTTGGAAGGCCAGCGCCGTGCTGAACTGATTCTGCCCAGCGGACCGACGCAGAAAGAGCACGAGAGCGCGGGCGATGCGTAACGCGATATCTAAGCCGAAGTCCTCCTCGACCAGCGACACGGCAAGGTCGATTCCTGATGCGACACCAGCGGAAGTGTAAAGCACTCCGTCATGAATGAAAATCGGTTCCGGGTCCACCACGACTTGCGGGTACTCCTTTTGCAATTGTTGGCAGAAATACCAATGTGTGGTGACGCGTTTCCCTTCGAGCAACCCCGCTTCGGCCAGGACAAACGCGCCGGTGCAGATGGACCCGAAGCGGCGGGATCTACCCGTGCGCTCCCGAACCCAATCGAGCAGGTCCGGTTCACCAGAACCGGACCACACGTTCATGCCTCCCGCTACCAGGAGCGTGTCGATCTCATAGTCAATCTTGCGCCACGAGCGATGAGCAAGTATGGTCAAGCCGGATGAACTCTTGATGGTCAACTCATCGGTTGCGGAGACGACTTCGACCGAATAACCGGACATGCGCTCCCGGCCCGCTTCGCGCAGTTTCTCGGCAACCATCGAGAAGACTTCCACGGGTCCGGCAACTTCCAGCGACTGCGCACTTGGTGTGGCAAGGATGACCACGCGTCGCGGGGGCAGCCTCTCCGGCTGCGTGCCGGCATAAGAGCTTTTCATGCAACCAGATTTCCCGATTTCAGCGCAGCGGTCAATAGCTGGCTAAGAAATAGTTCGCTAAAAGTTGGCCGAAACTGTGACGTTTTTGTCCTTTGCCAATCGACCCTCCCGCAGCATGCTGAAAGGAGAAATGGCAAAACGAATTTTGGTGGTGACTACCAGTAACTCAAACTTCGAAGGGCCGACGCCCCATCCGACCGGAGTGTGGCTTTCAGAGTTCACAGAACCGTATATGGAGTTTCACAAGGCGGGCGTCGAGATGGTGGTGGCGAGCCCGCACGGCGGCCAGATGCCCGTTGACCCGCGCTCGCTGCCGACTCCCGACCAGGAGAAAGAGTGGCAATCCGCGATGACGGCCGCAGCTAAAACGGTAAAGCTTGCGGACGTCTCTTCCGATAACTTTGATGCGATTTTCCTGCCCGGCGGACATGGTCCGATGTTCGACTTGCCCGACGATTTTCACCTCGCGCGATTACTCGAATCGTTTTTCGCAGAAGGAAAGATCATCGCGGCGGTTTGCCACGGCCCAGTTGGTCTTGTCGGCGCCAAACGTCCCAACGGTGATCCGCTCGTGAAAGGCGTCACCCTCACTTCTTATACCTACTCCGAGGAAGTAGCGGCAAAGCTTGACAAAGAGGTTCCGTTCATCCTGGAGCACCGCCTGCGGGAACTCGGCGCCAATTTCATTGCTCGCGAGAACAAAGCGGACCACGTGGAGCGTGACCTTCAATTCATCACCGGACAAAATCCCAACTCGAGCGTCAGCATCGCTCGCTCTTTAGTGGCCGCGCTGAACAAGAGTTTCCAGCCCGTGCTGAATGTGGTCGCAACAGACATCGTGCCCACGAAAACAGTTGCCGAGTTCCCCGTTAACACGTTTATCGAGAACATCGCAATCAGCGAAGCCGGACAGATCTTCGTGTCGAGCCTTGAAGAAGGCAGGGTATATCAGATAGGTTCCGGCGCGCCCGTCCTTGTCGCACAGGTGGAAAAAGCGGCGGGTCTGGCATTCGATCCCCGTGGCAAGCTCTTGGTCGGATCGAGCGTCGGCTCCAAAACGCCAGGTATCTTTCGCCTTGATGGTGGTAAAGCTTCTATGGCAGTCCCCATGCCCGAAGCGATTTTCCTCAACGGTTTAACGCACCTGAGCGGGAGCCACTATCTTGTCGCTGACGCGTATCGCGGCCTGATCTGGGAAGTGGACGTTAACGCCAGCTCCTGTCGAGTATGGATTGAGCATCCGGCGCTTGCTACCAACGCTGATCCGTTCCATCCCGTCCCGCAGTATTTCCCCGGCGTGAACGGCATCAAGCTGTTCGGAGGCTACGTCTATGCGTCCAGCACACAGCAACAGAAGCTCGTTCGCATTCCTCTCCATTCGGATTTCAGTGCGGGCAAACTGGAGGTCTGGATGACCAACATTAATGTCGACGATTTCGCCTTCGATGAACGCGGCAACATTTTCGGTACGACGCACGTATACAACAGCGTCGTCCGGATTGATCCGGAACGCCGCATCACGATCGTGGCCGGGATTAATGAAGGCATGGCCGGAAGCACAGCCGTGGCATTCGGACGAACCTCCAACGACCGCACATTTCTTTACGTGACCACCAATGGAGGTATGAGCCTGCCGCCAGACGGAGGCGTTCAGTCCGGGCGCGTCGTGCAGCTCAACGTTGGAGTGTCCGGGTACTGGGCGAAGTCATAACGGAGACGAACATGCTATTCACGATCCTATGTACATTCCGTCCGGGCAGACAGGCCGAAGCGAAACAGCGCCGGCTGGAACACTATGAGTTTCTGCGAAGAGTGAAAGACAGCATCGTTGAAGGCGGACCGCTGCTCGGGCCGGATGATTTTCCAGCGGCGATGCTGATCGTGGTCGACCGGGACAGTCCAGAGGCGGCTCACGCCTTTATCGCTGAGGAGCCGTATACGAAGCACGGTCTTTTCGAAAGCGTCCTCATCCGAAAATGGAGCCACGTTATCCCCGAGCCAACTCCTGATTTTATTGAAGCTGAGTACCGGAAAGAGCTGTCCGCTCACTCGGCGCATTATTTGTAGATACTCATCCTCTGCGGCGTGCTCCGCATTTTGCACGTTCGACTTCAAGTGATCAGCCAATCTTTCACGCCTACTCGCGATCTAATAGTGAGAGATCGCTTCTTGACATGCCAACTATCTGCCTAACTGAACTTGCTTCGGTAAACGCAAGAAATTGGGTGTTAGCTTAGGAGTAATGTTTTAAAGAGTACACGGTAGTGCGCATCAACATCCATTCAGGGCCAGACAACGAGCAGCTATGAACGAAAGCAGCAAGTACAGGGACTTTGAAGTACCTTCCTCCCCTGAGCAGAAGCCTTGTCTTCCTGCTGGCTATCGCTCGGGAGTTATCACCGCCATTACGGTGATGCTTGGATTTTCGTTACTTTTTCTGCGCTCTTGGGTATTCGAACTTCCGGGTGAGTGGACAATTTCGTCTGTGATTGCCGCCGCCCTGTTATTAATTGCCATTGTGATCGAATTAGTCGCATTATGGAGATCACTCCAGCCAGAGGATGAAATTCTCAAGGAGTACAGGCTGACTCTTCGCTGGTTCTTAGCTTCGACGGCGTTCCTGCTCCTCAGTCTGATTACTGCCGCCTTTTCGTATGCGCATGTCAAAACTTGAAGACGTGTCTTCATAGTTGAGGACTGGCTCCTTCATTAGACCCACCCCGAACGAGATCCTGAGACGGTGAAGGCTATTTCTCCAATCCCTGCGAATACCCTTAACTGCATCGGCGCGGGCTGCTATGTCCAGCAAGCGTTGATATGCTTCCGCATGCTGTACTACCGCTTCCGCTTTACCGTTCACTGTCAAAACTATCGGGCGTCTTGTTTTCTTGAGATGCTTCATCAATCCACTGGAGTTACGCCGAAAAGTAGTGAGTGACTGAAGTCTTTGGTAATGCCGAGCATGACAATTTTAGGAATAGCACCTTTAAAGGTGCGGTGTTAAGACGCACGTTTTGATGCCTGGTTGCGGAACATTGTTGGGACCCAGTTGGCCCCAATTTCATCCAATAAAAGGGTTAACTTACTTGAAAACAGCCTGTTACAGCCTTTTCCCAACACCGGCTCCGCCCATAGCGACGCCTCATCCGATGCCCTCTTGGCTGTTGGATATTCAGACGATTTATCACCAGCCTGAAGTTCTCGATTACCAGCGCGGACGCGAAATTCTGGATACGTTTCCTCGTGCCGAGCGCATCGTTGTCGATTCGCACTGGAAGATTCCTGGCCTGAACGGTTTTGAAGGCAACCTCGAAAACTGGAACAAGATCAAGCGCAACGTTCTGGTTCTCGGCGTGAAGAGTTCCCTGTATGCGCAGCCTAATTCCCGCAGCTCTGATTTCATTGCTCCATCGCATGCCAATGGCTGCGCGATGGCCTGCACGTATTGTTACGTGTCTCGTCAGAAGGGATTTGCGAATCCGATTACTACATTCGTCAACATTGAAGCGATCATGGGTTATCTGCGCCGCCACGCCGCGCGGCAGGGCTGGAAGGCACAACCGAGCCAAGTGGACCCGAAGTACTGGGTCTACGATCTTGGCTGTAACAGCGACTGTTCCGTCGACGCTTTGATCTCCGACAATGTTCGTGATTTGATTACTTTATTCCGCAATCTGCCCAACGCTAAGGCAAGCTTTGCGACCAAGTTTGTGAATCGTGACCTGCTCGACTACGATCCCCAGCGTAAAACCCGCATTCGTCTGAGCCTGATGCCGCAGCGCATTGCTAAAGCTGTCGATGTCCGTACTTCCCCTATGGCCGAGCGTATCAGGAGCATCAACGACTTCTACGCCGCCGGTTACGAAGTACACTTGAACTTTTCACCCGTGATCTACTATGACGGCTGGCAGGACGACTACCGGCAGCTTTTCGACGAGCTGGCTGACGTGTTGCGGCCGGAAGCGAAGACGCAACTAGGAGCTGAAGTTATTTTCCTGACACATAACGAGAAGCTGCACCAAATCAACCTCGGTTGGCACCCCAAGGGCGAAGAGCTACTCTGGAAACCCGAGTTGCAGGAAACCAAGTACAGTCAGATGGGCGGACGCAATATGCGTTACAAGCGTGGTTTCAAAGCTGGACTGATTGATGAGTTCAGCGCCCTGCTAAAAGAGCGCTTGCCGGAGTGTCCGATTCGCTACGCATTCTGAACATCTACTGACTTCTGAGTGCAATATGCTGATGACTGGTCGGAATCGCCAAGACCTTGGCTGTCGTAATCCACTAGTAACTTCCTTCCAAAAGGCGTGACTGCAGCACTCGTCCTGTGTGGCTATCAATCCTGACCAGTTCAACGGGGTTCTGAGAACTGCGATCTACGTCTTCGGCGGTCAAACCATATAGCTCCGATCCACTTTCATTGGGAATAAGGCTCCAGAAATATAATTCGGGCGTTATCTGACCCAATAACTGCCCTGATCGTGGGTCGATTATGGAGGCCCCGCCCGTAATGGGCTTATTGCAACCGACTCTCCTATCAATCTTTCCACCAAATATCTCAGCCACAAACAATTGTTCTCCTGCGGCAACAATTTCGGTTATATAAAATTTGGAACAGTCGGCAGTTGCGTTTGATGAAGATAGGGCAATGCCCTCAGTCAATTGAGCGGTGCCGGGCGATATGGTCCACAGCCGCTCCGTATTGTCTCCCTGCTTCGCATACAGATAAAATTTGTCGCCCAACCAGGTTCCAGTTACCCACCATTCATCGTTCACCCCTGGAATCTCGAAATGCCGGGCATTGCTTCCCCCTGATAGGTCATACACAGTAACAACATGCTGCTGATGCTCGATGCCGAGCAGCCAATGGCCGTTCGGAGAGATATGCCACTCATGGCCGATTAACTGAGGGTCGGTTACTTTCGCCGGTACCGCTGAAAGAGGATATACGGTACGGTCGGCAACCAACAGACTACCCCGTGATGAAGATCCCCATATGCCTGCGACTAATTTCGCGTGAAGAGTTGTTAAATCTATGGAGTACAAATAGCAGCAGCCGCTCTCGCCCTTTTCGTTTGGCGCAGTAGGGCCTTCGACGTAAAGTGTAGAGCCGTCGGTGCTAACCAGAATGCCATTTAAGCCAGTGCTGTTAGGCGGAACATCGATCTGTAGTTGACTGATCGGTGAAAGAGTCTTTGGATCGATAAACTCGATGGCGCCAGCCCGGCGAACCGCGATGAGAACATCCCTTTTGTCTTGTTTGTCTTGAGCGTCTAGCTTTAGAGAAATAAGCAGGGTCGCAAGGAGAACAAACAGCCGGACCACAATCAATTATACGCTCGAAATTAAAACCTGATTAAAGGCGAGCAAAAGACCTGGCCTGTCATAACTGTACGGATCGCATTCGGCAGTTCGGTCATGGCAGCCTGTTTAATGACATACCCTTTTGCCCCGCACCGGAATGCCTCGTCAACATAAGACTGTTCGTCATGCTGTGTAACAAAAATAATGGGCAGTTCCGGCATCTGGGCATTCAGCAGGCGCGCTGCCGGAAAACCGCCCATAACAGGCATTGACACATCAAGCAGAATTAAATCTGGTCGTAAGCTCTCAGCAGCACTGACTCCGGCGCGTCCATTTTCGGCTTCGCCAACTACGCAGTGCTTGTCAGATTCAATAATATAGCGCAGCATACTGCGTATGGTGCCATCGTCATCTACGATGAGCAATTGCAAATGACTCAAAGTTTCGCCC
>JAFAZU010000637.1 GCA_019239585.1 Acidobacteriaceae bacterium | reverse complement strand
TCGAGCGGCGAATATCGAATCCAGAACCTGCTTGCCGGCAAATACTCGATTGTTGTCAATGCCGGCGGCTTTGCCAAGTCCGTCGTCAATGACATTACGGTCGATATCAATCAAACCGTCACGTCAAACGTAACGGTGCAGATCGGCCAAGCTGCCACAACCGTTGAAGTGAGTACGGAGGGCCCCAGCATCGATACCACCACTGCTCAGATTCAGACTACTTTCGAAGCCAAACAAATGGCCGATCTGCCTTCAGCCGGCACCGGGTCGGGTGTGATCAACCTCTCGCTGCTGAGCGCCGGCGTGACGACCCCCGGCGGTACGGGATACGGCATGGGGCCGTCGGTCGGAGGCCAGCGGCCCACCAACAACAATTTCACCATCGAAGGCGTGGATAACAATAGCCTGGCTGTAACAGGACCGGTCGTGACCGTGCCGAACGATGCAGTAGCGGAGTTCACGCTTCTCTCAAACCAGTTTTCTCCAGATTTCGGCCATTCTTCGGGCGGGCAATTCAACCAGGTCGTGAAGAGCGGAGCAAACCAGTTTCACGGAGCGCTTTACGAGTACCTCCAGAATCGAAATCTCGATGCGGCTGACAATTTAAATCTTGTCGAGGGTAATCCTTTGCATCCCCGCTTCGATGAAAATCGTTTTGGCGGCAACTTCGGCGGGCCGATCAAACGCAACAAGATCTTCTTTTTTGCGGATTACGAGTACAACCCGATCGGTGGAACCAGTTCAACATATTACTACGCCCCCACGGCGGCTGGTTACACGATGCTTGCCGGATTGCCTAGCATTAATCGAAACAATCTGGCGCAGTACCAGAAATATTTGGGTACAGCAACAACGGCGGCTAATCCTGCCACGCTGCCCAATGGCGCGCCGATTCTGGTTGCGCCCGGTCCAGGGAGCAACGAGAGCCTCAGTACCGGCGTATTTGCCACCGCTGGCGCACCAGGAGCACTCAGTGTTCCCGTCGGTCAGATCTCTTCGGCGCTTCCCAGCTTCACTAATAATGAGCTGGGAGTGGGCTCGGTCGACTACAATCTATCCGACAAAGACTCGCTCCGGGGCCGATTCATTTTGAATCGAAGCGGGATTATAGATAACTCTGGGTTTCCATCCACATTCTTCGGGGTTGAACCGTTAAACGCATATCTCGCGACGCTCTCTGAATATCACACCTTTACGCCTACCCTCATGAATGAATTCCGGTTGGGGTTCAATCGTTACTCCCTCGGGCTTCCCGTATTTGGCAATCAAACCTTTCCTGGTCTGGATCAATTCCCCAACATTAATGTCTACGAGCTGAATGCCGCGTATGGGCCGGACTCGCATGCGCCCCAATCTACGATTCAGAATCTGTATCAGGCTACCGACAATCTGAGTTGGACCAAAGGGAGCCACAGTATAAAGTTCGGCTTCGACGGTTGGAGTTCCATTTCGCCGTCCAGCTTTACCCAAAGGGAGCGCGGCGATTATGAGTGGAGTTACCTCTCCGATTACTTATATGACTACAACCCTGACGGAATCGCCCAGCGCGGGCTAGGCAATGTGACCTATTATCAGAACCAGGCGTACCTCAGCTTTTACGGCAATGATAACTGGAAAATCACGCCCAACCTGACCGTCAATTTCGGATTGCGTTATGAGTATCTCTCTATTCCGCTAGGGCAGAATAGCCAATCTCTGAACGCTAACGCCAGTGTTCCTGGCCTGATCAGCTTTCATTCCCCCCTCGCACAGAAGAAAAACTTCATGCCTCGCATAGGACTCGCATACTCACCCGGCACAAGCGGCAAAACTTCGATCCGCGCTGGCTTCGGCATCACTAATGACGTGCTCTACGACAATCTGGGATCGACGACTTTGCCTCCCCAGCTAAACACCACGGTGGACGTAACGGGCCTAAACCAAACCGGTTTCCTCGCAGGAGGAGGAATTCCACCCAACACGTCGGTTTCAATCCCGAAGGGTTCAGCGGCAAGAGCGGCCACATCCGGCTTCATTCCAGATCAGAAGCGGCCTGCAGCGTATAACTGGAACTTCGGCATCCAGCATGTCTTTGCCGATAAATATGTTTTCGAAAGCCGCTATGTCGGCACACGCGGCCTGTTTCTTCCGATGCAGGTCCAACTGAACCGGCAGCCTACCGTAAACTCGTTCAACGCTTTGCCGGTTTACTTCACAATGCCGAGTCAGGCGACCTTAAACTCGCTCACCAGCACTTTGGCAGGTCTCCAGGCCGCTTACAGCCATGGCGGAGACAATGTACCTGCGTACGCGAATGCAGGCTTTGTGAATCCCATCACAGCGTTTATGCCAGTCGGAAATTCCATCTATCACGGATGGTCTAATCAGCTGACGCGGCGTCTTGGAAACGGTTTGCAGTTTCAAGGTTCCTACACCTGGAGCCATGCCATAGACGACTCCACTGATGCGCTGGACTCGACGGTTTTGGCGCCCCGTCGCCCGCAGGACTTTCAGAATCTGCGGATGGAGCGTGCATCGTCCCTGCTGGATCACCGTAATCGTGTGGTGGTTTCGATGATCTACGACGTGCCTTACTTCAAGAACAAAAACTGGTTCATGAAAAATATAGTCGGCAACTGGGAAGTGGCGCCCGTCTACCAATACCAGACTGGGCAATTAGTCACCCCGCAGAGTGCCGTCGATTCCAATCTGAACGGCGACAGCGCTCCGGATCGCGTCATGATCAACGCGAACGGAACGAGCAATATCGGAACAGATGTAACAGCCCTAAAGAACAGCTCAGGGGATACCGTCGCTTACCTGGCGAACAATCCGGCTGCTAAATTCGTGAACGCACCGAAAGGCACCCTTCCGAATGCCGGTAGGAGTCTGTTGACCATGAATCCAATAGATGACATCGATCTCACTGCTCTGAAACGGTTCAGCTTAACGGAACGATTCAATCTGGAATTCTCCGTGCGCGCCTTCAATATCTTGAATCATCCGCAGTATGTCGGCGGTAATATCAGCGATGTTCTTCCTGTAAATTACGGGGCAGGTACGATTGCAGGCGATCTGGCTCGCACTACCGCCGAGCCAACCTCGATTAACTTCGCGCAGTGGAGCCAAGCGTTTTCGAGCAATCCTCGCTCGCTGCAACTGGCTCTCAAATTAACTTTCTGAAGTAGGCAGCGGAACAGGAGACCAAGGGGAGCTACTTTACTGCCCGCTTCGGTTTTTTACTAAAGAACTAGCAGTTTAGGAGCAAACGTGAAGACTCGAATATGGATTTGCCTCACTGGGATGAGTTTCCTGGCCGTCCGGCCGCTCTCTCTATTGATGGCGCAAGATCAACCAGGTCTTAAACACTACCGAGTCATCGATCTCGGTACGCTTGGAGGAAGCACAAGCACCGGCAATGCTATAAACAACATCGGTTGGGTCACTGGGAACTCGACCAACGCGGATGGAGTCCAGCTTGCGACGTTGTGGGTTGATGGTTTACAACTCCCGCTCGGTACACTCGGCGGCCCTGGTAGCGATGTGGCATGGCCGGTCAAGAACAATTTCGGGCTGATCTCAGGGATTACTGAAAACGGCAGGCACGACCCTCTGGACGAGACGTTTTCCTGCCCGGCCTTCGGGCTGATGAGCGGCAATTCTTGTGTCGCGTTCGCGTGGCAGAACGGCGTCATGACGCAGCTTCCCGGCCTCGGTGGTAACAATTCGATTGGCGCAGGAGACAACAATCGCGGTCAGATTGTCGGTTGGGCAGAGAACGATGTTTACGATTCCACTTGCGATAATTCTGCGCATCAGTTTCTGCAATTTGAGGCAACTCTATGGGAACAGGACGACAGAGATAGATGGTACGTGCGAGAGCTGCAACCCTATCCTAGCGACCCGGACTCAGCCGCAACAGCCATCAATGACAGGGGATGGGCTGTTGGCATTTCCGGGAAATGCGAAGTGGCAATTGGCGCTACAAGCGCTATTCACGCTTTATTGTGGCACGCCGATGGCAAGCCTGTCGATCTCGGCAGTTTCGGAGGACACGGCTGGAACACGCCGCAAGCGATCAACAATCGCGGGGTAGTCGTCGGATTTGCAAACGGTCCGAACGATGTGGTGGATGGCCAGCTAAAGATCAGGTGGCAGGCCTTCGTCTGGACGAGAGAGCGCGGGATGGCGAGACTCGGAACATTGCCGGGCATTAATGGCAAGCCGGATGTCATGAGTCAAGCGACGGATGTGAACGACAAAAATCAAATTGTCGGCGTATCCTACGTGGACTACGAGTTCGATGGCGCGCGCGCTTTCCTCTATCAGGAAGGTAAGATGACCGCCCTCAATGAACTCATCGGTTCACAGAGTGCGAATTGGGACATATCGTCGACGGGGGGAATTAACGATCGCGGGGAGATTGCCGCGCAAGCCAATGTCGTTTCAAGTGGTGTGGTCACTTCTGTGGCGCACGCAGTGTTGCTGATTCCTTGCGATCCGGACGACGCTGTCGCGTACGGCGAAGCAAAGCAATTCGTTATTCCGGACGACGTGCAGAAGCAGATGCGTCAACAGATCAAGATCGGCCCTTTGCTTTTATCAGCACTGGAAGAGAGGGCAACGCATTAGTGCCGCCTTTGCACGCTCTATGCCTGAAAATGTTTTCCTGGCTTGCAGTCCTTACAATAGCTGGTGGTCTGCCTGTTGATCGGGCGATTGCGGGAGGCTCTTCGAAAACGGCTCCTTGCGCGGCAGCCCCTTACCGTCAGTTTGACTTCTGGATCGGTGACTGGGACGCTTTCGATGTAGATAAACCCAGTGCTGCCGTTGCGCGCAACCTCGTAGAGAGTATTCTCGGGGGCTGCGTGTTGCATGAGGATTATCGGGCGACAAGCGGATCACGAGGCGAGAGCTTCACTATTTACGATGGGTCGCGAAAAATATGGCATCAGACTTGGTTTACGAATGCAGGAAAATTGTTGGTAATCGAGGGTACGAGCAGGAACGGTGAGATGGTCCTAACTGGCGTGGACTACAAGTCAAATGGAAGAAACGTGTTGGTCCGTGGTATTTGGAAGCCTGTCAAGGAGGGTGTGCGGGAAACTGTGATGACCTCAAACGATGGTGGTGCGACGTGGAGGCCATGGTTTGATATCTTATTCCGCCAGCATGCGCGATAACTGCGTCGTCGATGAGTGATGGATCGATTTGTAATCCTGATGCTTTGTAGCGCCGTGAGAAGAACTTTCGGAGTGGACACGGCGGGATTACGGGCCACCCGGCAGCTAGCATTGCGCCGCACTGCCGCCCATACGCCGATGTGACCGGAGCAGCCGAGCAGTTTGGTTCTCATTTATGTCAAACAAAAAATTTTTGCAGCTTGCCTGCGTGTGTTTGTCGGTTACCCCGATCCTCACGTTCTGCTTAGGAAATACGAGAGCAGCTCAAGCTGTTTTCACACTGCGAGAGCCGATGGGCCTATCGATGTTGGCCCCAACCCTTGAGACTCAGGCGCCCTCAGTGGGATCGAAGCCGCACGCTCAGTCTAGTGCGGAACCAGACGGGCAGCATGATTTCGATTTTGAGATTGGAACCTGGAAAACCGACCTGAGGGTCCTGGCTCACCCCTTAACCGGTTCTCATATTTGGACCGGATATAGAGGCACTTCCGTTGTTCGCAAGGTTTGGGATGGCCGCGCTAATCTGGTGGAACTCGAAGCCGACGGCCCTTCGGGTCACATCGAAGGTCTTAATCTGCGGCTGTATAATCCACAAGCCCACCAATGGAGCTTGAATTTCGCTGACAGTAAAACCGGTACGCTGAGTGTCCCCACGATCGGCGAGTTCAAGGACGGGCGCGGCGAATTCTTCGACCAGGAGACATTCAATGGAAGAACAATCCTTGTTCGAAGTGTATGGTCCGGCATTACCCAGAACTCGTGTCACTTTGAACAGGCATTCTCGAATGACGGCGGAAAGACCTGGGAAACAAACTGGGTTGTGACGGACACGCGCGTGCAATGAGGGAAGGCATGCTTTGGATCGTCTTAGCCAGTTTAATTGGGATCGCACGACGCTTCTGATATGCGTCTCGCGACACATCAGCCACCTTGCGGCCCGCGGCCAGTTGCTGCACTGCCATTATGATTGCCGCTTCGCTGCGCTTACTCTTCAACCATAAGGCGGCAATACTCAGGCACGCGAAGGGATCGACAAATGTGCCGGAAATATTACATTTGTAGAACGCCGGTTAGGGACATTGCTGCGGTCGCGCCAAGGCACATACCGACGGCACCGATAGCAAGGGCCTCCCTCACAACAAGCCGTATTTGCCGCATACACACGCAATCCGTGACCTTGATTGAGCAGAGCGCGACGGAATTGAGTAGCAGATCCTGGACACTCTGGAGGATTCATGGACAAACGATCCACTGACAAAGCGGAGGAATAGACGCCATAACAGTAGTTCGTCAGGAGTAATTCACGGAGTAGAGTAGCCGGAGGATTTGGGAAAGAAGGCGGTCGCCGCGCGCCGTTTCGCCGGTCCCGCTGGGAGCGTGAAAACCGATCGGGTCCGACTCACTCCTGACCCTTGCTGGGCCGTTCCCCAGCGCCGAGCCGCGCCTTAAGCTCAACCCACTCTCCCCTGTCCTCCAGACGTGACGAACTCCTAGAGCAATGCTCCAATCTGCTGTTTAAGAGTCAGGTAGAGCGAGTCTGTAAACGATCCCATCGTGACCCATTGAATATGCCCGGCCGGCTCCAGCAACACTACGGCGGCATGACTCTCATCGGTCAGCTTCAGTCTCTGTTCCCACAAACTTTGGTTTTCGTACAGGAGCGTAGTTTTCTCCTGAACACTAAGAGGCATGCCGCCTTTGATCCCGGATACGGCCGCGGAACGGAACAATCTCGGGACTGACTCCAGAAAGATTACTGTGTAGACGGGCAAACGAGGTTCATCCTGAGATAG
>JAFAZU010000587.1 GCA_019239585.1 Acidobacteriaceae bacterium | reverse complement strand
TAAAAGAGCCCAAGGCCGAGTAGCTGTTCGTGCCCGTCCAGCGAAAGTCAACCAGGGTAGTCGCCTTCAGGGTGGGACCGAGCGCCATAGCCACTGTCATGACCATTACACCGAATATTGTTTTCCGCATATTCACGCGAAGAGTATGGCGCGCGTTTATTTCACCAATGTGACAAGGTGGTGCTGTTTGCGTAAATAAGAAGTACTTTGGATTATTCGTGCCGGAGCGTTCTTTGGGGGTCAAGGGCGGCAGCGCGTTTAGCTGGCCAGTATGCGGCTGCCATGCCAATGCTCACCAGGATTGCCGGTGTTACGAGGAGCGTCATAGCATCGATAGTACGCACGCCAAATAAAAAGCTCCCTATCAGCTGTGTAAAAGTCAGCGCCAGACACAGCCCGAGCACCGAACCGGTTACTACTAACGCCATTGCGCCTTTGAGCACCATGCGCAATATATCGCCCGGCTGTGCCCCGAGAGCAATTCGCAGTCCGATCTCCGCCGTGCGACGTGATACTTGGTAGGAAGTCAGTCCGTACAATCCCAGGCACACCAGAACTGCGGCGAACAGCCCGAAGAAGCCTGAAAGTTCGGCCAACATTCGGTCCTGCGCAATCGTTCCATTGACAAGACGTACCTGCGTAGTCGATCCTTCGAACCGGAGGTACGGACTTTCGGAGCGCGCCGTACTCCATAGGAAATGAGTCATTCTCTCGGGATTGCCTGCTGTTCGTACAGCGATATTGGTTCCTCCGAAGGGACCCGGCGTCTGTAACGCGGAAAGGTAAATGATGCGGGTTGCAGTCTCTTTTAAACTCCTGTATTTGGCATTTCGCACCATACCAATCACGATCAGCGGAGCTGGAAAACCATTACTCTCTAATCGAAACGTGCGTCCCAGTGGATCTGCGGTTCCAAAATAGAAGCGTGCTGTCGCCTCATTGACAACTGCTACTTTCGGCGCTTCTCGTCGTCTCTCCATTCAAAATCACGGCCGCGGATCAGCGGGGTGTCCATAGTTTGAAAGAACCCTGGAGAAACCGCCAGCATGATCGATTCGCGATCCACACCTCGCTGCGGCGTAAAGCCCGGCGCGTTCACTGCTTCGGTCCAGGTGCCTCCGCCAAATAGAGGTTCACTCGACATCGCGACCGAATGCACGCCCGGCACTGCCACCAGACGCTGCAGCACACGACCGTAGAGCCGTACCCGAGCCACGCCGGTGGGTCCTTCCGCTGCTGTGCTCAGATGAAGAATCAGTACGTTTTCCGGATTAAATCCGGCATCGACGCTGGCAAGTGTTTGCAGACTCCGGCCAAATAACACTGCGCCTGCCAGCAGCACGCACGAAATCGCCACTTGCGCAGTGACCAGAAACTTTCCCCGCCTCACCAGTCCCAAACCGCTAGTAATCCGGAAGGAGCCGGAGGACGGTAGGGTAAGATCGCGTCGGGTGGTTGCCAACGCCGGAGCTAAACCGAACAATAAAACAACAGCAACGGAAACGAAAATGGTAAACGCTAGTAGCCGCATGTCGATGGCAAACGGGAGTTCCATCGCTCCTGTTGATAGGGAAAGAAACCGCACCAGAAATTTCGCAGCTGCTGGCGCTAGGATCAGTCCTAATACGCTCCCGGCACACCCTAGGACGAAACTCTCGGTCAGCAATTGCCGCAGCAGACGCGAACGGCTCGCGCCGAGTGAAAGCCGCACGCCAATCTCCTGCTGGCGTGCGGAGGCGCGGGCCAAAAGAAGGTTGGCGATGTTGAGAGCTACCAGAAGAAGCAACAACATTGAGATAAACGTCAGCACCAGAAATGGCCCCGCAAAGCGCCGTCGCATTTGCGTCAAGCCGCTGCTGGCCCTTGTCAGCTCGACTGACAGCGGCCGTTCAAACCCCCACTCCTGACTTAACTGCCGCGCTAAAAGCTGCACGTTCGCCCGGGCTGCGGCTTCCGACACGCCCGGCTTTCGCCTCGCGATCACGCGAAACATAAACGCGACAGGATTCCGGGAACGCTCCACAGGAATCCAAAGGTCTATCGGCTGCCCTACAGAAACGCCCGTGAAGCCTTTCGGAGCAACCCCCACAATCGTGTATGGGCGACTGTCCGCTCCCATTCGCAACGTCTTGCCCAGCACGGCGGGATCACCCGCGAACGCCCGTTGCCAAAATCTAAAACTGATGACGGCCACGTTTGAAGTTTGGAGATCCTCTTCAGCTAGCGTTCGGCCAATCACCGGCGAAACACCCAGAACCTCGAAATAGTTTCCGGAAACTGCCGAAAGGTGAATATCACCCAGATCAGCGCCTCCCAGGTGAATACCGGCGGCCATCCGTCCACCGGATAGCAGTAGAACTCCCGAAAAGACCTGATTTTGATCTCGAACCGCTTCGAAAAACGGGTAAGAGAGTGTTCCTCCGCCGGGCTGTGTTATCTCAACAAGTTGTTGTGGCTCGCGGACAGGAAGCATTCGCAGCAGAACAGCGTCCACCAAACTGAAGAGCGCGGTGTTCGCCCCAACGCCGAGCGCTAAAGAGAGCACTGCGGTTACGCTAAATCCCGGTGATCTCTTCAAAAGTCGAATTGCATACGCTAAATCTCTGAGCAGGTCCTCAACGAGCTGGACTGCGCGCGTATCTCGGCATTGCTCTTTGGTCAGTTCCAGTGATCCAAACGCGCGTTGAGCGGCCCGTCTTGCGTCCACTACATTCATTCGGGCTGCTATGTGCTCCTTTGTAAGCTGCTCCAGATGAATTTCCAGCTCCCTTTCCATGTCCGCCTCTGCGTTGGATCGGCAGAGTAAGGAGCGGAAACGGTGGCGGATCATACGAAGAAAGCGCATACTTCCCCCTTTCAGGCATTCTGGATGAGCAGTTGAACGGCGGATGAAAGGCGTTCCCAGTTCTCCACCTCCCGCTGCATCTGCCTTTTACCTTCTCGCGTTAATGAGTAAACCTTGGCGGGACGGCCCAGGTCAGAATCTTTCCACTCGGCGGTAATCCAGCCTTGCTGTTCCAGTCGATACAGCGCCGGATACAGCGAGCCTTGACCGACTGAAAGGACGTCTTGGGAAAGTAACTGAATGCGCTTAGCTATGCCCCACCCATGGAGAGGCTCCCGCGCGATCGTTTTTAAGATGAGCAAATCCAGCGTTCCTTGCAGCAAGTCGGACGGCTTCGGCATAACACCTCGAATATCGACAATATACCTCGATTATCGACAACATGCAAGGGGGTAATAACTTATATGCTTTGGTTATGGGCACGCGTCGCTGTTTCGGAACCTTTCTTGGATCTGGACTGTCTCTCCTTCTCCCGGAATGCGCACACCCAGCCCCTTCTGGTCCACAGCCTCCACTTACTACCGCTACTGAATTTTGCCGCTTGATGGAAACCGTCGCCCGTGGTTGGAACACAAATAATGCGCGTCTAGCTGCAGATTGCTTTGCCGAAGGCGCTCTCTACAGTGCTCCTCCCGACCCAAAGATCCGACGTGGAAAAAAGGAGCTGTTCGAGTTTTTCGGTGGCCTATCCGGACGCCCCCGACCGATGCAGATGACTTGGCATCATCTCGCCTTTGATCCTCCGCGCCAGATCGGCTTCGGCGAGTACACGTTCACCTACAAAGAGCGCACGCACGGAATCGTTGTTGTTCATGTCGTAGATCGCCACATTGCAAATTGGCGCGAATACGAGCACGTATCGCCGCTCTCCTGGGAGCAACTGGTAGGCGAAAACAAGTTCTAAGGCCCGGAACAACTTCAGTGATTTGATAAAAGACCGTACACTTCTACTGCTCTTTTCACTCCGAAGTACACACGTCCGTTCGCAACGGTTGGTATGGTGAACCGAACTGCCTCACCTGCGCCGTCACGCATCGCATTCTGATCGCTGGAGTAGAGTTGGTGCTGTACGTTTAAAGCATCAAAAGCCTGCAGAATCGCGTGAGTTCCGCCTCTGTTCCAGGCTCGCGTCTCAACAACCCAGACAACGCAATTGGTGCGTCCGTTCGCGGATACGGTGGGCGTGCCTCCTGAGAACGAAGATTTGCGGAGGCTTTGGTGTGAAGGCGTAGGAGAAAACCCGCCGCCCCGGACCACGAACTCCTTCAGGGCGTCTTCGGAGGCGTAGTAATACAGATGGCCGTTCCAATAGGCCGGAGCGCTGTAAATTCCATTTGAAATACGAATTTTTTGAGTGCTCGCTTCGGCGCGAAGCTGCAAGCCGCCCATATGCTGCGGGTTGATGATGTACGCGGCTCCAGCTTTTCCTCCGAAAACGAGCCCGCTCGG
>JAFAZU010000515.1 GCA_019239585.1 Acidobacteriaceae bacterium | reverse complement strand
TCGTAGCCCATCGTCTTCTTGCCTTCAATGCGATAAGGTTCCTTGAGGGTACTCACCTCAAACCAGCCTTCCCTTTCTTTGCGCTCGGCGACAATGCGGCCACAATCGCTGATAAGGCCGTCCACCAGCGTTACGTTCGCGCCAAAGGACTTGCATTCGATGAAGTTAGCTTGCGGAACGTCCTGCGGCATAAAGATATGAGCCTCCAGACCAGCTTTCGCAGCATAAGCAGCCAGCGCGCCGGCAGCATTGCCCGCTGATGGAATGGCAAGCCTTTGAGCGCCGAGTTTCTTGGCCATCGTCACAGCGCAGGAGAGTCCGCGCGCTTTGAAGGAGTCCGTCGGATTCCGGCCTTCATCCTTAATCCAAAGGTTGGCAAATCCCAGTTTGCGTTCGAGCACCCTAGCCCGGAGGAGAGGTGTCCAGCCCTCTCCGAGACTGATAATGTCATTTCCATCCGCCGGAAGAACTGGCGCGTAGCGCCATATGCTGGGGACGGCACGGTTAAGATCCGCCCTACTCCATTGAGAACGAATGGCAGGAAGATCGTACTGTACTAGAAGGGGCGCACCCGCCTTGCTGAGGTTAATCAACTGGTTTGGCTGGTACGATTCGCCGGAACGACTGCAAACAAGCGCGGAAGGCTGACCCATAGGCTCTTCCTCATCCTAAACTTTGTCTTCCCAGGGCTGGCGGTTTATGGCAGAATACAGGAAAGCACAATTCTTGAAACTCACGCGTTATTTTTCGCCTCTCTTTGCCTGTCTGGCGCTCGCGTCCGGCAGTTTTGCCAGGGAGACCGTTTATCTTAAAAACGGATTCTCTCTGGAAGTGGAGTCCTGTCGGCAGCAGGGCGAAATGACGCTTTTAAATACAGGCAGCGGAACGCTGGAATTTTCGACGGACCAGATCAGCAGGGTCGAAAAATTAACGGAACCAGCCGTTCTTCCCCTGTCCTTGCCAGCCACGGTTGCTCTGCCCGTCGCGCCGGAGGAGTTGCTGATCAGCGCGGCCTTGTCGCAAGGCATCGATGCTGCATTTGTGCGAAGTGTGGCAAAAGTTGAATCCGGCTTGCGGCAGGATGCGGTTTCAAACAAAGGCGCTCGCGGCTTAATGCAGTTGATGCCGGAAACCGCGCAGCATTTGAAGGTGAATGCCGCACAGGCGAACGATAATGCCTTAGGCGGCGCTAAGTACTTGCGTGAGTTGCTCCTGCAATATCATGGTGATTCCGTCCTTGCGTTGGCGGCCTATAATGCCGGCCCGGGCGCGGTAGCAAAGTTCGGCGGCGTCCCGCCTTACGCGGAAACGCAGCGCTACATCGTCCGTGTGCTCAAGGAATACCAGCGGCAGTTAGTTCAACAAAAGCTTTCGTCCGCTAAGCTCACAGCAGCTAAAAAGCCCAACGCCACAAATTAACGCCGGCTGTATAACCTGCGCCCACAGCACAGAACAACACTAGATCGCCCTTTTTCAACTTACCGGTTGCGAGCGCATCCTGAGTGGCTAGCGGAATGGTAGCTGCGGTCGTATTACCGTACTTGTCCAGGTTCAAAATCACCTTTTCATTCGGTAAACCGAGACGTTCTGCGGTGGCAGCAATAATACGCTTGTTGGCCTGATGGGGAATCATTAAATCGATATCTGAGGCAGTCAGACCATGAGTTCGTAGCATCTTTTCGCAGAGTTCGGCCATTTTGCGGACGGCAAATTTAAAAACCTGCTGACCTTCCTGCTTGACATAATGCTGGCGTTGCGCCACCGTTTCGGCAGAAGCGGGAAGACGGCTGCCGCCCGCCGGCATGTTCAAGAAAGGCGCTCCGGAACCATCGATCTCGTTCAATTGCCCAATAAAGCCAAATTGGTCGCTTTCTGAAGGCTCAATCAGAAACGCGCCCGCGCCGTCGCCGAAGAGAATGCACGTGGCCCGGTCCGTGTAGTCTATGATGCGTGACATGGTGTCAGCCCCAATGACCAGAACTTTGCGGTGTGTTCCTGCTGAAACCAGATGCGCCGCTACTGTTATGCCGTAAAGAAAGCCGGAGCAGGCCGCTACCAGATCGAACCCCCATGCTCCGCCTGCGCCCAATTGATTCTGCACCAAGCAGGCCGTAGACGGAAACAGCATATCGGGAGTAACCGTGCAAAGGAGAATGGCATCGAGTGTGTTCGCCTCGATGCCGCGCTGCTTCAATGTTTCACGAGCGGCAGCGACCGCCATATCTGAAGTAGCAATGTTGAGGTCCGCAATATGTCTTTCCCTTATGCCCGTCCGGTCCACGATCCAAGCGTCATTTGTCTCGACCATTTGGGAGAGGTCATCATTGGTGAGCACCCGTGGAGGCACGAAGCAGCCGAGCGCGCTAATTTTCGCCTTAGGCAAGAGTTTCCTTTATATTCAAGTGTTTTCCATTTACCTCGTCTTGGGAAATGGAGCTTGCATCACCATGTTACATTTGGGGACGAATGCAAGTTGAAACCGCCCTGTTTTTCGAGACGGTTGAAGAAATCTATGCGCGAGTTTTCCGCACGTTGAAGCCGCGAACGGCCTTGCCCAGGGTTTCAGTCCGGTTTCGGAAATACGCGAATGCGAACAGTCGGGTAAGTCTGGTGAACGGTAATCTCACCGTTGATATCAGCGATTTGCTCCAAAGCGCGCCTGCGCCGATTCAGGAAGCACTGGCGCTGATTTTGCTTTCGAAATTGTTCCGCCGCGTTCCCGAGCAGTCGGCTGTGGCGCGTTATCGGCGTTATCTACATCAGGCGCATATCCGGCAAATGCTGCAATCGGCAAAACAAGCGCGCGGTAGAAAGACGATCCGGCCTCCCCAGGGGGAAGTTTATGACTTATGTAAGATGTTCGAGGATCTCAATCTTCGATATTTTGGCGGGTCCATGCCGCAGCCGCAACTGGGCTGGAGTTCCAAAGGTTCACGTACCACGCTCGGCCATTATGATCCCTCGCACCATGTCATCGTTCTAACGAGACTGCTCGACTCGCCCAAAGCAACAGACTTAGTCGTGAGATACGTGCTGTTCCACGAAATGCTCCATTTGAAATTCCCGGCTGAATATCGCGAAGGGAGACGGTGCGTCCACACAAGGGAATTTAAAGACGCGGAAAAGAACTTCGAACACTTCGGGGAAGCGAAACGTGAACTCAGGCGTTTTGTTGAATCAGTAAGCAGCTAATTAGCCGCTTCCGACGCAGCAAGAGTATTCAGTTCCACGCTCATTTCTTCCAATCGGGCGATTAAACTTCGGACAGCGAGCGTACCAATACCAATCCGGCAGCAAAAATAGCTCAGTTCGCTTTGCATAACGGCAAAGCTGAAGCGCATCTTCAGCTTAAATAAACGCATCATCAGATCCGATTGGTCCTCCTGACCACGCGCGATGAGAACGCGCGCAGCCATGTGAAGTCGATTGAAATCCGAGATCAGCCGTTTCAGGTACTGACGGAAGATGAGCAGCCTTTCTCTTCGTAATTTGCGGTAAAGCGACAGATCAAAACCGGGCTGACGCACCAGGAAATGAAAGTCCTCCTCGGAGAGCAGCCTTTGCATGGGATAGTAAACGGAAATCGAAAAGTTTTCCAGCCACTCTGGCGTGATTTCCGCTATCTCGCAGCGCCGAAACAGCCGGGCGAGCATAGGGGCGAGCAAAGCTAAGCTCACTCCAAGAATCACGAAGGGGACGAAAAAGATCGCGGTCAACATTGGACTCGTACGTATAAGGTACATGAAATACGCTTACGTTTCAAGTCTAAAATGCAGTTTGTAAAATTTTGTTTACAAGTTTTTCCAGGATTGCCAGAACGATAAAGACAGTCTTATGAAATTGCTTTATCAAATATCTTAATGATATAAAAGTTACGCTGGCGGTCTCAGACTTGGCGGGTACTTTAACGTCGCGCTGCTTTCAACAATGTAGCGTTAAGCAGCTCGAGTTGAGCTATGAGCCGTTCCTGCTCCTGGGGTTGACGTTGGATCGCAATTTTTGACTCTACTTTTTCTCCCGAAGGGGAGAGATAAAAAATCCAGAAAGCAAAGCAAGCGCCGGAAATACCTCCCAACGATGTACTCACTACATGCACTAACTTAACAATTGCTGGGAGCGCTCCGTTGGGCCATAAACTCCTCG
>JAFAZU010000193.1 GCA_019239585.1 Acidobacteriaceae bacterium | reverse complement strand
CGTTTCGACGAACTTTATACGGTTTGCGACAGCGTCACGGTGCTACGCGACGGTAAGCTGGCCGCAACACGCAAACTCCCTGGCTTGGAGCGAATCGACTTAGTTTGCCTGATGCTGGGCAAGCAGCGGGAAGAGTTGCGTGCTGGTACAACCGCTTTCGGTGGACATCCGGCTCCGCATGGAGAGATGCCGCCATTGCTTCGGGCCGAAAATCTGTCCGGAGCGGCACACCTCAAGGATGTGTCCGTCGAGGTTCGACATAGCGAGATTGTTGGCCTCGCGGGACTGCTCGGCTCGGGACGGACCGAAACGGCTCGTGTCATCTTCGGGGCGGATCGCCTCGACGGCGGCAGCATCTACCTGGAAGGAAAGAAGCTTCGACTGAACTCGCCCAGAGGCGCAATGGAGGCCGGCATAGGGTTTGTGGCCGAAGACCGTAAGCTGCACGGGATCATCCCGGAGTTGTCCGTCGCGGAAAACCTGACCTTAGCCGCATTGCCGCAACTTGCACGGTTCGGGTTTATCTCGCGCACTCGCCACCGGGAAATAGTGGCGCGATTTGTGAAACAACTCGGAATTAAAATATCGAGTCCCGCGCAGAAGATCCGTGAACTGTCTGGAGGCAATCAGCAGAAAGTGCTGTTTGCACGATGGCTTTGCAGGAACCCGAAATTATTGATCCTCGATGAACCGACCCGAGGAATTGATGTCGGGGCCAGAGGTGAGATTCAGGCTCTCGTGCGCGAGCTGGTGGAAGCGGGGCTCGGCGTGCTGATGATCTCCTCTGAATTGGAGGAGTTGGTGGAGGCCAGTTCGCGAGTGGTTGTTTTGCGCGATGGCCGACAAGTGGCCGAATTGCAAGACGAAAGTATTTCGCAAAGCGCTATTATTCACGCCATGGCGGATGACAATTGATGCCCAGCACCCCACGCGTTAATTCATCGGAGCTTGAATCTCGTTGGGGGCGTCCGTGGGCGGCATTTGACCCGGCTTACGGACCGCCGCTTGCGTTGCTGCTTTTAATCGCAGCGAACCTTCTGTTCACCAGAAACTTCGCAACCGTGAGCAACTTATGGAACGTGCTTCTGCAGGTTTCGCCAACCATGCTGGTTGCAATAGGAATGACGCTAGTGATCACTACCGGTGGTATTGATCTTTCCGTCGGGTCCATTATGGCCATCGCTTCCGCCGTTGCCGCCACTAACCTCCATCGCGGGCCGGTACTGGCTTCGATTTTGGGCTTAGGCGTCGCTGTGGGTATTGGCGCATTCAATGGCGCTCTGATCTCCGGATTCCGCGTTCAACCAATCGTTGTTACCCTTGCCGCCTTGATTGCCGGACGCGGTATCGCACAGGTGATAAGCGAGGGAGGACAATTGATCTCTTTTGATAATCCGGCGTTCGAGCGCCTTGGGAGGGGCCATATCGGACCGGTACCGGTTCAAGTGGTCGTAATGATCATTGTGGTTCTGGTAGCAGGCATCCTGGTGCGCTCCACAGTATTGGGCAGGTATATTTTGGCCGTCGGGGGAAATGAGGCGGCAGCGAACCTTGCCGGGGTAAACGTGGGTGCGATCAAAACCGCCGTTTATGCTATGAGCGGCTTTCTGGCAGGCTTGGCAGGGTTGATTGAAACCGCTCGGCTGGGCGCCAGTGACGCATCCAAAGTCGGACTGAATATCGAGCTGGATGCAATTGCCGCCGTCGTGGTCGGCGGCACCTCACTAACGGGTGGGGTAACGAGCATCACCGGTACGTTTGTCGGCGCGATGATTATGCAGATCATCACTACCGCCTTCAACATGCTCCTCATCCCCTATTCCTGGTCGCTTGTTTTAAAAGCAGCGATCATTCTGTTCGTTGTTTATCTGCAGCGGCCCAAGAAGGTATGAAGCGGAATGGGTCGGCGCAGGCCATGTTTGTCTCCCTGCTCGGAGGGCAAGGAGCCTCCCTCGCGTTGGGAGTAGTCTTTCTCTTTGCAGCTTTGCGCTATGAAGCTTTTCTGACGCCGGAAAATCTGTTAAATGTTCTTCGCCAGAACAGTATGTTGGGCTTGGTCGCTCTGGGTATGACGTTTGTCATCCTGACGGGCGGAATCGACCTGTCCGTTGGGTCGATGGTGGCAGTGGCCGGTGTGATCGCCGCAAATTTGAGCATGTATGGACTTCTCCTCGCTATGGCTGCAGCGATTGGTTGCACTGCCCTGCTTGGCTTTGCCAACGGTCTGGTGATCGCCCGCGCGCGCATACCTCCGTTCATTGTGACGTTGGCAATGATGATCGGAGCACGCGGAATCGCTCTGGCCTGTACGGGCGAACAGTCTGTCCGCGTGAATAGGCTCTCCACCCAATTCACTTTCCTGGGTCGCGGGCATGTCGGGCCGGTGCCGGTACCGATCTTGCTGTTGGCAGCGGCATTCTTTTTGGCTTGGCTATCTTTGGCGCATACCGCGTTCGGCCGGCATGTTTACGCTCTGGGCGACAATCAGGAAGCGGCACGGTTAATGGGCTTAAACTCAGGCCGGGTCATTATGGCGGTTTACACGCTCAGCGGCGCTCTGTCGGGGTTGGCGGGAGTAATCCTTGCCTCCCGCTTAGGTGCCGGCCAGCCTGTCGCTGGGACAGCCTGGGAGTTGGACGCGATCGCCGCTGTCGTAGTCGGTGGCACGTTGCTAACG
>JAFAZU010000188.1 GCA_019239585.1 Acidobacteriaceae bacterium | reverse complement strand
TCCATTGTGGCGAGAAATACCGCAACAGGCGTGGAGACTTCGACTATTTCCACGTCATCCGGCCAGTACCGGATTGCTAACCTGCCGATAGGAACATACTCTCTTTCGATTACCGCCAGCGGGTTTGCTCCGGCTCAGATTGCCAATATTCCCGTTGCGCTCAATCAAACCGTAACATCCAACGCAACTCTCGAACTGCAAAAGACTTCGACAACCGTAGTTGTCAATGAAGCGGGAACCCCCATCGACACCACAACAGCCCAGGTGCAAACGACTTTCGACTCGCGCCAGATGCAGGATCTTTCTATTGCCAGCGGCACCTCGGGCGTGATCAACCTTTCCTTGCTCAATGCCGGAGTGGCCTCCAGCGGAGGAGTCGGTTACGGTAACGGTCCGTCCGTAGGAGGCCAGCGCCCTACCAATAACAATTTCACAATCGAGGGAATCGATAACAATCAGAAGAGCACCACTGGACCGTTGGTGACCGTGCCGAATGATGCCGTGGCCGAATTTACCGTGCTGCAAAATCAGTTTTCTCCCGAATTCGGACATTCTTCGGGAGGACAGTTCAACCAAGTTGTGAAAAGCGGTACCAACGAGTTTCACGGCATGCTCTACGAGTATTTTCAAAACCGCAACCTGAACGCGGCGGATAACCAAAGCTATGTCTCCGGAGCGCCCCTGCATCCACGGTTTGACTATAATCGCTTTGGCGGCAACTTCGGCGGTCCCATCAAACGGAACAAAATGTTTTTCTTTGTGAATTGGGAGTACAATCCGATCGGCCAGGCGCTGCCGACCTATTATTACGTGCCTACCCAGGCCGGATATAATTTACTCGCAGGAATCCCCGGAATCAATGGGACGAATCTGTCTCAATTGCAAAAATACCTAGGGATCGCTCCGGTAGAAACACCGTCTGACGCTCTTCCTTTTGGCGGTCCCGTTCTTGTCGGCCCAGGCAGCGCAAGCTTAGGCACTCAACACTCCGCTATTACGATACCGGTCGGCCAAATTCCTGGCTCGCTACCCAACTACCAGAATGGGAATAACGGCGTCGCCGCATTCGACTACAGCATTTCTGACAAAGATTCGTTCCGGGCTCGATACATCTTTAACCGCACCGGCATCCTTGATAACCAAGGTTTTCCCGCAGAGTTCTTCGGCACCCGCACGACGAACGATTATCTGATTACTGCCTCGGAGTATCACACGTTTACGCCATCCCTCGTCAATGAGTTCCGGATCGGCTTTAATCGCCATAACGACACGATTCCCATTCCGGGAAAACAATCCTTTCCCGGTCTCGATCAGTTCCCGAATATCGACATTTATGAGTTGAATCTGGCGTTAGGTCCGAACCCTAATGCGCCCCAGTTCACCATTCAAAATACTTATCAACTGGCGGACAACGTAAACTGGACACGGGGCAAGCATTCTTTCCGCTTTGGATTTGACGGCTGGAAATCCATTTCGCCTTCCAGTTTCACGCAACGGTCGAGGGGCGACTACGAATGGTCGTTTCTGTCTGATTATCTGTTTGACAACTACCCGGACGTAATTGGACAACGTGGTCTCGGAAACGTAGTTTACTACGGAGATCAGTTCCTGCTATCGTTTTACGGTAACGACAGTTGGAAGATCCTTCCCAACTTTACGCTCAATCTGGGGCTGCGCTATGAGTACCAGACCATTCCATACAGCGAACGGCTGCAAAGCGTGAACGCTGCTGCCAGCGTGCCTGGGCTGATCTCTTTTAATGAGCCGAAACCGCAAAAGACCAATTTCATGCCGCGAATTGGCATCGCTTACTCTCCGGGAAGGAGCGGAAAAACTTCGATCAGAGCGGGGTTTGGCATTAACTATGATGTGCTCTATGACAATTTGGGCACGCTTAGCCTTCCACCGCAGTTTCAAACCACAGTAGATGTCACGGGCTTGAACCAATCCGGGTTTCTAAGCGGCGGAGGCATTCTACCGAACACGGCTGTTGGTCCTCTCAGCGTCAGCAAAGCCCGGTTTAATACAAGCGGGTTCATCCCCGACCAGAAGCGGCCCGAGTCCATCCAATGGAATTTCGGTATTCAGCAAGCCTTTGCCGGCGACTATACTTTGGAGCTGCGCTACCTAGGAAGTCGCGGCCTTTTTCTCCCTATGCAGGTACAGTTGAACCGTCAGCCGGTGGTGAACACACAAAACGCTTTGCCGCTATACTTCACTGCTCCGAGCCAGGCAACCCTGAATTCATTAACCAGCACTTTGGGCGCTCTGCAAACTGCCTATAACAACGGCGGAGATATCGTTCCAGCATATGCAGTGAATGGATTCAACAATCCCAAAACTCCGATTACGGCATTTATGCCGGTCGGCAATTCGACTTACCACGGATTAGCGGCACAGGTAACAAAGCGCCTTTCAAACCATCTCCAATTCCTGGGAGCATACACCTTCAGCCACAACATCGATGACTCGACTGCCACAGTAGGAAGCACGGTATTTACCCCGCGCCGTCCGGATAACTCGCAGAATCTCCGGCCCGAACGAGCCAGTTCCGCCCTGGATCACCGCCAACGCCTCAGCTACGAATTGCTATACGACTCGCCTGCACTCGCCAACCGTAATTGGCTCATTAAGCATGTACTGGGGAGCTGGGAGGTTGCGCCCATTTTCATTTATCAAACCGGAACCCTAGTCACGCCACAAAGCCAGATCGATGCAAACCTGAATGGTGATAGTGCTCCTGATCGCGTATTCATCAATCCTTCCAGCAACTCGGCTACTGGAGCTGGTGTTCAGGCGCTACGGAACAGTGCGGGGCAGACAGTTGCTTATCTGGCGACAGATCCAACCGCGCAGTATGTATCGGCGCCGAGAGGAACCCTGCCAACTGCTGGTAGAAATCTCCTCCATCTAAATCCAATTGACGATTTGGATCTGACGCTTGCCAAGAGGTTCAGCATTGGGGAGCGTTGGAAAGTTGAGTTTTCAGCACGAGCGTTCAACTTGTTTAATCATCCCCAGTACGTCGGCGGCTTTCTGGATGACGTGCTCTTTACACAATTCTCGCCAAATAATAACGCTGGAATCCTAGCCCGGACCAGTTTTGATCCGAAGTCACCTGTTTTCGGCCAGTGGAGCCAGGTGTTCCCCAGCAATCCAAGAACGCTGACCCTATCTCTTAAACTAATGTTTTAGAGCGGTTTGCATTTTAATTGAGCCTTTACAACCGGTCACTCCGTTCCCGGCTCTGTCAGAAACGAAACTGGACGGGGAGCCAGGACGAAGTGACTGGTTCACTTCAATCGAAAATCACTTTAGTGTTTTGGAGCGGCACTTATTTAGGATTTCGTCCGCCAACATCATAAGCCTGTGCGCTGCACTCGTCGTCCTGCTATTAATAGGTGCGGTGCGCCAAAGAATTGTCGATCGGTTTGTTTACTATCCTATGCGGTACCCGCAAGGAGAGTGGGATCTGCAAGGGAGCGCCGGAGCGCAAGACCACTGGTTTAACGCAGCGGATGGCACGCGGTTGAACGCCTGGTGGTTTCCAAGACCGGATGCGCGGTTTGGAACGTTGTTTCTCCACGGCAACGCCGGCAATGTGACGCATCGAGTTGATCACGCGCACCAAGTCCTCGCAGCCGGATCGGCGTTTCTTGTGGTTGATTATCGCGGGTATGGCAAAAGCCAGGGAAGCCCCAGCGAGCGCGGTTTCTATCAAGACGGCGACGCCGCATACGCCGATCTGCTGGCGCTCGGTTATGCGCCGAATCAGATCATTCTGCAAGGTGAATCTCTGGGAACGGCAGTCGCGGTCGATTTAGCCCTGCGTAAACCATGCGCGGGTCTAATCCTCGAATCGCCGTTAAAATCATTGAGGGCAATGGCGGGAACCGTGCTGCCGGGCGTGGGCCCGCTTCTAGCAGGCGGATTCGACACATACAACAAGATCCAACGCGTGCATGTACCGACCCTGATTATTCATGGCGATGCCGATGAAATTGTGCCGTTTCCGCAGGGACAAGCCGTTTTTCAGGCTGCGAATCAGCCGAAACAGTTCTGGCCGGTTTCAGGCGCGCATCACAACGATCTTCTTTATCAGGCAGGCCCTGAGTACATCATGCGGCTGCAAGCATTCTATCGGTCAATCTCCCCCAACGCTCATTAAACCTGTTTTTGCCGACCACCCAGTACAGTGTCAATCACAGTTTGCAATTGCAAGGGCGAGAAGGGCTTTGCCAAGCGGACAGAGCGATCATCCTGCTCCAGGGAAGCTAGAACGGAAGCATGAGCCGTCACGTAGATAATCGGAATGTCAGCCATCCTCCTGATATGCCGTGCTGTCTCGACACCGTCCATTGCGCCTTGCAGCCGGACGTCCATTAAAACTAAATCCGGATGCGCTTTGTTAGCGATTTGCACTGCTTCGATGCCGGAGGATGCTATGCCAATCACCTGGTAACCCATGCGTTGCAGGATGAGCCGCAGATCCTCCGCAATTAGAATTTCATCTTCCACGATCAGAACTTTTATGCCGGACATGGAGGTTCACTCAGAAAGTTTTAAAGGAAAGACGACGCGAAACTGTGTTTTACCGTTCTGGCCGACCTGAATCGCGCCCCGAAGTTGGCGGGTCAAAATTCTGATCAAATAAATGCCCATAGATTCCTGCTCTTGAACATCAAATTCCGCCGGCAGCCCGATTCCATCGTCTTCCACTGTCAGCACTGCCGAGCCTTCATCCAAGGTTGTGTCCGGAATGGAGTTTTCCTGTAAGTAACATAAGGAAGCCCGGACCGTGCCGGTACGACCTGCGGGAAACGCATGCTTTAAAGCATTGGTGACCAGTTCATTCACGATCAAGCCAAGCGGAATCGCTTGTGTAATATCAAGCACAATGTCATCGGACTCTATCTTCAGCTGGATATCCCCGTCTTTCACGCTGTAGAACGAGAACAGGCCCCGAATCAATTGATTCATGTATTCGCTGAAACTGATACTGGCCAGATCGGGCGAGCTATACAGTGTTTCATGAATTCCCGCAATCGCCCGCACCCGATTCTGTGTCTCATTCAAAATGTTGATTACGTCGCGGCGATTCATCCGGTTGGCCTGAAGGCTCAATAAACTGACGACGACCTGCAAGTTGTTCTTCACCCGATGGTGAATCTCCTGCAAGAGCACGTCCTTTTCTAGAAGCGAAGCTCGCAATCGCTCCTCCGCCCGTCTTCGCTCCGTCTCATCCCGCATCACTTTGGCAAATGCGTACGGCTGTCGATTGGAATCCCGAATCGTAGTTGTTGCCCACCGTGCCCAGAATCTCCTTCCGTCCTTGCGCACCATCCACCGGGCCTCTTCCGTGCTTCCAGTTTTCAGCGCTCTTTCCAGTTCGTGATCCACGAATCGAGCGTCAACATCTTCTTGCGTACAAAGAACTGAAAGGTGCTTTCCGCAGATTTCTCGTTCCGCGTACCCGATCATGCGTTGGGCGCCGGGATTCCATACTGTCACGTGTCCATGTAGGTCGACCTGAATCAAGGCATACTCGGTGACATGCTCGACAAATAGCCGGAACTGTTCCTCGCTACGCTGCAAAGCCTCCTGAGCTTGCCTTTGCCCGGTCAAATCACGGAGTATTTTGACATAGCCTTCCAGCTTGCTTGCTCCGTTGTAGACGGCGCGCATAATGCCGCTGGCCCAGAACCGCGACCCGTCCTTGCGTATATGCCACCGGTCGTCTTCTGCTCTGCCATCCCGTTTGGCTTTCTCCAGCTCTTCTTCTGGTACGCCCTTTGCTACATCCTCTGGAACAAAGAACATGCTCCCGTTAGCGCCAAGAGCTTCTGATTCTTTGTATCCGAAAATTTTCTCGGCTCCTAAATTCCAACGCCAAACATGGTTATCGGGGCTAAGGAACACAAAGGCGTAATCCGGCGTGCTATCAACGACAACGTGAAGCAGTTGCTCTTCGTGTTTCAGTCTGAAAAGCTCGTCATCAGATTGCCCTGGTGCGCTCACCTCGGCACCACTCTACTTACAAATCGCTGAAAAAACATCCTCTTATAACTATTACCTCGCATATAATCGGCCCAGAGCAATTAGGGATATCCATAGTTCCGGATTCCCTCCGGTCTGCTTGGCCGTAAATCTGTGATGAACAACGGTGGAGGGTGCGTCCAACAGGAGTGCAGTTGTTCCGTGTAGCTGTAAGGCTCGGAACCGTGGGCGCTTTATCGCTGATCGCTTTCGGATACTGGACCAGCATGGGAAACAAATCCGGTAAGCATGTTCCCCTTCCATTAACGCCGGACGAGACGCAAACGCGAACTCACTTACGTAAGCACGTAGAAATGCTTGCCCAAACGATTGGGGGTCGGAACGCCGTACGTTACCAAAACCTGTGTCGGGCAGCGGGCTACATCGAAGAGCAATTACGCTCGCTCGGCTACCGTCCGGCCCGGCAAATTTATGAGGCTGGTAATCAAACTTTTACAAATGTTGAGGCCGAACTCAGCGGAAAATCGGAGGGCGCGGTGTTAATTATCGGAGCGCATTACGACACTGCCGGTGGTTTGCCTGGCGCAAACGATAATGCAAGCGGAGTGGCTGCCACCCTGGAGCTTGCCCGCCAATTCGCAGGGGAGAAACAAGCCCGCCGTATCCGTTGGGTGTTCTTCGCGAACGAAGAGCCTCCTTACTTTCAATCATCAGCTATGGGGAGCCATGTCTATGCCAAGCGTTGTCGTGAGGGAAAGGAAGAAATCGCCGCCATGCTTTCGCTTGAAACCATTGGCTACTATTCCGAACGACCTGGCTCGCAAACCTACCCGGTCGGGCTTCATTTAGGGTACCCGGACCGTGGTGATTTCCTCGGCTTCGTGGCTAATATCCAGTCTGCGCTGCTTCTGCGACGGGTGTTGAAAGCTTTTCGCCAGGGTACTTCTCTTCCGGCGCAGGGAGCGGCTGCGCCTTCCTCCATTCCGGGTATCGGCTGGTCGGATCACTGGTCTTTCTGGCAGTTCGGCTATCGTGCGCTCATGGTTACTGATACTGCGCCTTACCGTTATCCGTACTACCACACAGCTGAGGACACGCCGGAGAAGCTCGATTACGACCGCATGGCGCGCGCAGTTACCGGACTGGCTGCTGTTGTTCGTGAATTAGCATCGCCCTGAATCTATGAAAACTATTCTGTTCACATATGAAACCCCAATGGGAACTTTTTGGATTCATCCCGAGCCTGCCGACCGGGTTCGACTAGGGATCGATGCGCACAAACTGCGCACCTACGCATCTCCAAAAGCTGCTGCCAGGGCTGTTGCCGAGCAATCAACAGGGTGGGAAGCCTGGGACACAGCCAAAGGGATTCTAATCCCTTCAGGACTAGAAAGGTGGAAGCGCGCCCCTGGTCATCGCCATTCAAAAAGGAGGGCAAGCCGGAGAAATCTCAGCTAGAGGACTAATTAGAGGAGCCCAGGCGCAATCCAAAATCGGCCTCAAACTCAAGAATGTGGCTCATTTCATCCTTTCGGAGAAGAAAGCCGAACGGACGCACTGACGTAGTCTGTCTATCGTTGATTTCGTGCTCAGGCATTCGCTCCCGCAGATAATTACGGATGGCGTTGTACTTGTCGGTTGTCATCATGATCGGATTGAACTGCTCCCAGCAACGCTTCGAAAAAACGAACTAGGCCTAAGCTTGCGTTGCTCTCCTCCGAAACAATCGGCTCGACGCCTCGCTCGCATAAAAGGCGCTCCTGCACTTCATTTCGCTCCACCATCAATATATAGGACTTCGGCTTTTTCCATGCCTCTGAATAGCC
>JAFAZU010000398.1 GCA_019239585.1 Acidobacteriaceae bacterium | reverse complement strand
ACCGGAGGAAAGAGCGGGCTCGTTTCTTTTTCGAAGGAGCACTGGCAAAGCTTCGAAACTGATCCTATTTTGAGCTGGTCGATTACGGAGGACCGAAAACTGCTTTTTGGCAGCAAGGGTCGATTTTATATCGTTTCCCCTGCCGGCCGCAGCGCGCCTACCCCTGTTTTGCTGCCGGAACCGGAACAGGTAGTCATCTCCATTGTCCAGGACCACGGCGGCACTTATTGGTTCGGCACGCCGGGAGGCATTCTCTCCTTTCATCCGGATAAAACTCCTCCCGATACGGGCCTGATTTCTTTCGACCGACAGATCTTGCAAGGAGAAGAATATCGCGCCCGTGTACGCGGCTACGAGCGGTTCCGGCCTTCCGGCAGAAATCTTAACTTCTGGTACTCCTGGCGTTTTGACAACGGCTCCTGGTCCGCATTTAATCCGCAAGGAGAGCGGACTTTCCCGACGCATGGTCTGTCTTCCGGGACGCACCGGTTGCAAGTTCGAAGCCGCGACAACGCCATGAACATTGACCCCACGCCGCTCGAAATCAACTTTCAAGTGCATGGTTTGCCGATTCAGGAGCGGCCGTGGTTTGTTCCGGTCACAACAGGCGTTGGGCTGTTGCTTTTGGGTTTAACGGTCGCAACAACATCCGCTCACCGGAAGCTGGCTCGCCAAGCCCGGCATTTGGAGAGCGCCGTCCTGGAGCGAACGGCTGAACTTAAGCAAAGAGAAGAAGACATGCGGCAGGCCAACCGGGTGCTTCGAAGAACAAACGAGGATTTGCAGCAGTTTGCCTGGGCCGCGAGTCACGACCTGCAAGAGCCTTTACGGATGGTGGTTACTTATACGCAGTTTCTGGCCAGACGGTACAGTGATCAGTTGGACGAAACGGGAAATCAGTTTATCTCTTTCGCAGTCACCGGGGCACAGCGCATGCAGACCCTTCTGCAGGGATTGCTCGAATATTGGCAGGTGAACGAGCGAACAAATGGCGCGGCAACCGTTACCGATGCTAAGGTCGCATTAGGTAAAGCGCTTGGCAATCTTCAAATGATGATTGCTGAAAGCGGAGCAACCGTTTCTCATACCCACTTACCTACGCTGCCGGTCAGCGAGGCAGCCCTCATACAACTCTTCCAAAATCTCATCGGGAATGCCATTAAATATCGAAAGGCGAAGGAAACTCCTCATATTCATATTGCGGCGGAGCGCCTGGGCAGCCAGGAGTGGCAGTTTTCGGTTCAGGATAATGGTATCGGCATTGCTCCTGAACATCAGGAATTGATTTTTAGGATTTTTAAGCGTCTGAACGGACATCAATACGCAGGAGCGGGTATTGGATTAGCGATTTGCGTCAAAATTGTGGAACACCTCGGCGGAAGGTTATGGGTCGAATCCGAAGCCGGCCGGGGTTCGACTTTTTATTTCACAGTTCCTGACGGGAAAGGTTCGGAGTGGAGCGCCCGGGCACGAACGAATACACGATCATGATCGTTGAGGATAACCTAGCTGATGTTGTCCTCGTGCGGGAGGCTCTTCACGCGTATCGGGTCCATTGCAGCCTGGAAACATATGAGAACGGGGATCGAGCCGTGCAGGCTCTTTCGCGCCGGGCACATGACAATACGGCTGCTTTGCCAAACCTCGTGCTTCTCGATTGGAATCTCCCAACGATAGGCGGAGCCGATGTCCTGCGGGCCATTCGGGATTGGCCGCAGTTTCACTCCGTACCGGTAGCGGTCCTTACGTCTTCTAATTCGCCACGGGATCAGGCACAGGCTTTGAGCTTAGGGGCGACGCGGTTCATTCAAAAGCCGTTAGGCCTTGATGATTTTATTAATCAAGTCGGTCGGCAAGTTCGTGAACTGCTCGGCCTGAAGGGCTCAGGTTTCTAAGCAGCCGCAAACAAATTTATTCGTAGCGTAGGGCTTGAACCGGATCTAGCTTTGCTGCTTTGCTGGCGGGCCAGATACCGAAAAACAGACCGACTCCGACCGATACCACCACTCCCGCGATAGCGGCCCAGGCAGGCACGGTAATGGGCAAGGAGTGAAAGATCAGTTTGCTTACCATAGCCAAAGCCCAGCCGAATACAAGTCCCGCTAATCCTCCTAAGCCGGTCAGTACGGACGCTTCCAGGAGAAA
>JAFAZU010000322.1 GCA_019239585.1 Acidobacteriaceae bacterium | reverse complement strand
GGGATCCGCTCAAGATAGCGGAGCTGAAAGATCGCTGTTCGTAGAGCAAGGAGGACAACTTGATCCAGGGATTGGGGCTGGCGATGGGAGTAGACCTCTAGGAGGTAATCCAACTGGGCTTGGTACCGTAAAACGCCAAAAACAATCTGCGCAGCCAAGCCCGCATCCCTCTTTGTAAGAGCGTGGGTCTGTTCACGTAAGGTATCAGAAGCGTACTCACCTTCTGAAACGGCTGCGAGTACGTCAAAAGCGGCTTGGCGAGCAGGCGATATCGGACCTGTTGGACGCGTGATCACGGATAATCAAATTATTGTCTAGCCTTTACAGGACAACAAATTAACCGGTATTCCCTGTTTACCTGTTGACGTTATTTATGCTACTATGCTTAGTAGCCTCCGGGACAGTATTACCTGCGAGGTTCGCCTCGCAATTTCCCTCACGGAGCATAAAACACTTTACTAATGAGCTTTACCGTTTTCCTCGGAAATCTCCCTACCTGGGTGACCAAGGACGATATTAAATCGTGGCTTGCATCCGAAAACCTCGTCGCCGACGATGTTAAAGTAATTCGCAACCCTGAAACTCAAGAGTCGAAGGGCTTCGCCTTTATTGAATCACCAAACCAAGAGGAGATGAATGCCATCATCCGACGGTTTGACCGGGCGCCTCTCGAAGATAGACTTCTCCGCGCTAACCCCGCCCAACCTCCTAAATCCGGCAAGGGTGTGACTAAAAATCCAGCACCTGCTGTTGATCGGAACAAACGCCCCGCCGCTGCCGCCGCGACTGCTCCTAGTGGGCAGATGCGCAAAGCCGGCTATGGACGTCCCCCTCGGAATAACCAGACCCGGCAAAGCGCTTTTGCAGAAGAGCTTGCAAAAGCGCTTTAAGCCGCTTTCCGCTGAACTTCGTTTTCAGGCTTAAATCTACATGCCTGCTGAACCAATACCTTCGTATTTTTCCTTTTGGATCTATGTTTTAAATTTTCCTTCCTTATTTATTTGCGAAAATGAATTGTGGGCTCTTATCAGCTCCATGTAGAAGTTGAGCCTGCCCACGGTAGTTTTGTGGAGATCGTGGAACGTGCTTCGCTCCCCTTGGGATACGATTCTGCTTCGTATCGGCTTTATTGCTCTTTTAGCAGCTATTGCTAGTTTTTTTCAGCCGTTTGGCTTATCTCATCTTTCTGCGGCACTGGGAGGAATTATTACTGCCATTGCCTTCAATGTTCTTGAGCTTCGTGTTCGACGCGCCCGCCTCACTTCCATCGTGGGCGCTTGTCTTGGGTCCATTTTGGGCGGGCTTATTGGCCTTCTTTTTGTTTCCCTTCTAAACCCGGTTATTTTCATTGGTGACCCGACCGCGCAGTTTTTCCGTCTGCTTGTGCCCTTGCTGGGCGGTTTTCTGGGCCTGCTGGTGGGTCTTGCGAAATCGGAACTGATTGATTTAAACGCGCTTGGCCTGTTTACGAAACCAACCGAGAATGATCGGGTTTCAAAACTCCTTGATACAAGCGTTCTGATTGACGGCCGGATTGTGGATATTGCGGAAGCCGGCTTTCTTGACGGTGAGCTCGTTATTCCTCAGTTTGTTCTCCATGAGCTTCAATTGGTGGCTGATTCCTCCGATTCAGCGAAGCGCAATCGCGGTCGTCGCGGACTGGACATTGTAGGGCGTTTGCAAAAAATGCCACGGTTGTCGGTGGAAGTCTCCAGCATAGACTTTCCTGCGATCCGTGAAGTCGATTTGAAGTTAATCGAAGCTGCAAAAGCGCGTCGAGCCAAGATCGTTACCAACGATCTCAATCTGAACAAACTGGCCCAGGTGCAAGGTCTTGAAGTACTCAATATTAACGAATTAGCGAATGCTCTTCGGCCAGTGGTGCTTCCTGGTGAAACCATGCGCGTATTTATTCTGAAGGAAGGCAAAGAATACAACCAGGGCGTTGCTTACCTTGACGACGGCACCATGGTAGTTGTCGATAATGCGCGGCGGCACATCTCGAGAACTGTGGACATCACGGTTACGAGCGTACTGCAAACAACGGCCGGCAAGATGATTTTCGGCAAGTACGACGAGCGAACCCATCCCATCTCTGAACCGCGCTCTGCGGCCGTGGGCGGCTCAACGATTTGAGGTAATCTGATCTGCTAACACGACCAAGTTATCGGCCATGAATTGAGGGTGTGGACCCAGCGGAAACACTGCTTTCTCAGGGCGCTTTACCAGTGCAGCCTGACATCCGGCTTTCATGGCGCCGAATACGTCCCATCCGTGCGCCGCTACCAGCAGTACATCTTGCGGTTGAACACCCAACGTATGAGCTGCATATTGGTAAGTCTCGGGCGCTGGCTTGAAGCGCCGGACCGAATCGACGGACAGCATTCTCTCAAAGTAGTCTGTCAATCCCGCTTTCTTTAGTTGCTGCTCCTGGCTGTCCGCACTGGAGTTGGTGAGCGTTCCTAATCGCAGTCCATGATCTTTCAGCCTCTGCAAGGCAGCCCTCACATCCGCATAGGGTGGTAAAGAGGCAAGTTTCTTCCGAACTGCTTCGATCTCATCAGGCTGAAGTTGACGGCCTTGGCTGTTGGCAGTCATTTGCAACACTGCTTCGGCAATTTCGCCGAATGGACGGTACTCCTTAACTTCGTTCATGACCAGAGTGTGCTGCAGTACCTCCAAAAACCATTCGCGCAGGGAAACACTCTTCCCCAAAAGACCTGTTAATTCCGGTTGAAGGGCGTGGGTGTCGAGCAGAGTTTCATTTACGTCGAACAGAACAACTTTCGGCATTGATATTTACACGTAAGCTTACGGATGATTACTTCTTAAAAGCCAACGTCAAAGGAGAGACGCTTTCTATGACTGAAACAGCGGATTTATTTTCGCCTCTCACCCTTGCTGGCTTGCGCCTTCCGAACCGCATTGCTGTGTCTCCAATGTGCCAGTATTCAAGCACGGATGGCTTTGCGACAGATTGGCACCTTGTTCACCTGGGGAGCCGTGCTGTGGGCGGCGCTGGTTTAGTAATCGTGGAAGCCACTTCCGTTTCTCCTGAGGGGCGTATCACGCCAGGCGACCTCGGCCTTTGGAAAGATGAGCACATCCCCAAACTTCAAGGGATTGCAGAGTTTGTGCATGGGCAAGGCTCCTACATTGGTGTGCAACTGGCGCACGCCGGTCGTAAAGCCAGTATGGCCGTGCCTTGGGAAGAGGAGCGATGGATGCCTCCCGAAGAAGGAGGCTGGACAAATGTCGTTGCTCCCAGCGAGATTCCGTTTGCCGATAACTATCCCAAACCTTATGCTCTTGATAAAACCGGCATTCGCAAGGTAATTGACGATTTTGCGACGGCTGCGCGGCGCGCCGGGCAAATCGGTTTTGACCTGATTGAAGTTCACGCCGCGCATGGCTACCTTCTGCATGAGTTTTTATCGCCGCTGAGCAATAAAAGAAGCGATGAGTACGGCGGTTCCTTTGAAAATCGAACTCGGCTTTTGCTGGAAGTGATCAAAGCGGTGCAGGAAGAATGGCCGCACGAGAGGGCCCTTACTGTCCGGATCTCTGCGACTGACTGGGCCGATGGTGGTTGGGACATTGAGCAGTCCGTGGAACTGGCAAAGCTGTTGAAGCAGGGGAATGTCAACCTGATCGATGTATCGTCAGGAGGGCTGGTTCCCCACGTGAAAATTCCTGTGGGGCCCGGTTATCAAACGCCGTTTGCCGAGAGGATTCGCCGGGAAGCAAACATCCCTACCGGAACAGTGGGCATGATTATCGAACCCATGCAGGCCGACCACATTATTCGGACCGGCCAGGCTGATCTGGTTTTCATTGCCCGCGAGTTGCTGCGGGACCCCTACTGGCCCTTGCATGCTGCGGCCGACCTCCATAAGCAGATGTCTTGGCCTGTGCAGTATTTGAGAGCCGCTGGTTCCGGCGCGTCGGCTCGCGAAGCTGTTCTCTTAGATTAAATAAAAAAGCTCCCTCCTAGCTGTTTCCACTAGGAGGGAGCTTGAGACTTGATTCCAACTCAGTTTAAGCCGGTTGCGGACTTTCGCCGCCAACTAAACCGGGAAGGCTGCTTGGATGCGGCGCGATTACCGTGCCTCCATCGGGAGGTGCGGTGGTTGTCGTCGCTTTGGGGCTGCTCGCCAATTTTTGAAGCGGCTTGCCGTTGATTAAATCAATCACTTCAGAGCCGTCAAGAACTTCGCGTTCCAGCAACGCCTCAGCGATCCGGACCATGGCATCCGAACGCTGTTCAATAATCTCCTTGGCAGTGTTGTAAGCGTCTTCGACCAGCTTGCGAACCTGCTCATCAATCTTAATGGCAGTTGCCTCGCTGTAATCGCGATGCTGCGCTATTTCACGGCCCAGGAAGATCTGCTCGTCCTTTTTGCCGAAGCTGAGCGGACCCAGTTCGCTCATGCCCCACTCGCAAACCATCTTGTGCGCCATTTCCGTAGCGCGCTCGATGTCGTTGCCTGCGCCTGTGGTCATCTGTTGCAGGAAGATTTCTTCTGCAATACGCCCGCCCATAAGAATAGCCAGCCGTGTTTGCAGATATTTCTTGTCGTGTGACAATTTATCGTCAAGCGGCAACTGCATGGTCAAGCCAAGCGCCATCCCGCGCGGGATGATCGTTACCTTGTGCAGCGGGTCAGCGTGCTCCAGAAGAGCGGCAACCAGCGCATGGCCAGCTTCGTGGTAAGCGGTCATCCGCTTTTCCTTTTCGCTGATGATCATGCTTTTGCGCTCAACGCCCATCAGCACTTTATCTTTAGCCAGCTCAAAATCGTACTGCGTGACAACCTTGCGGTTCTGACGGGCGGCGATCAAAGCCGCTTCGTTTACCAAGTTGGCGAGATCCGCGCCTGCAAAGCCCGGTGTGCCGCGTGCAATCACTGACAGATCAATGTCATCGCCGAGAGGCGTTTTCTTTGTATGTACCTTCAGAATGCTTTCACGACCGCGCACATCGGGACGATCTACCACAACACGGCGATCAAAACGGCCTGGACGAAGCAGCGCCGGATCTAATACGTCCGGACGGTTCGTGGCAGCCACTAAGATTACGCCTTCATTGGATTCGAAGCCGTCCATTTCGACCAGTAACTGGTTTAAGGTCTGCTCACGCTCATCGTGGCCGCCGCCAAGACCAGCGCCGCGATGACGGCCGACTGCGTCGATTTCATCAATGAAGATGATGCAGGGCGCATTCTTCTTTCCCTGTTCGAACAGGTCACGAACACGGCTGGCGCCAACGCCGACAAACATTTCCACAAAGTCCGAACCGGAAATGGAGAAGAACGGTACGTTTGCTTCTCCGGCAATCGCCCGAGCCAGCAGCGTTTTACCGGTACCCGGAGGTCCAATCAGAAGCACGCCTTTCGGGATGCGTCCGCCCAGCTTTTGAAACTTTTGCGGCTCACGGAGGAACTCGATAATTTCCTGTAGCTCTTCCTTTGCCTCTTCCACGCCAGCGACGTCTTTGAAAGTCACTTTCTTCTGTTGGGAAGAGTGTAGCCGGGCGCGGCTCTTGCCGAAGCTCAAAGCTTTATTGCCGCCGCTCTGCATTTGCCGCATCATAAAAATCCAAAGCCCCAGCAGGATCAGCACCGGTACAGCGTTAAAAAGAATCCCGATCCAGCCGCTGCCGGTGGAATCCTTCCAGCTATACTTAACGCCTTTCTCCTGCATGACTTTGTAGATCTCGGGATAGTTCGGCGGGATGACCGTATGGTACGACCTTTGATCAACTGTCGTGCCTTGAACATCAGTACCCGTGATCTTTGCTTCTTTGATCTTGCCGTCCTGCACTTGCGAGACAAAATCCGAAACCGAAAGCTCCTGTGGAGTGGGACCACGACCGGTCTTTACAGCCATGTACACCAAAACAACCGCACAGATAATAACTACCCAAAAGACTGCGGTTTTCACGTTTGAACTCATTGATTCACCTTAATCCTGACAAACCTGCTGCCAGTCCGAGTGCAAGCACCCAATTGCAACCTCTTTAATGAGAGACGTCGATTCCCTACCTTTCGATTCACCTAGGGACGATAAAGAATACGAAGCACCCAGCGGCTCTCATCCGAGACGCTGAAGTTCGCTGCTACTCCAAAGCGGCGAACCCAAACAATCTCACTACCCGCAACGACTACTGGCCAATAACGTCGCTCCCAAAGCAAAACTTTATAATCCTGAAAGAGTGTTTTTACCTTCTCCGCAGTAGTATGCCCAACTCGCAACAACCTGTCGCCAGGCTCCCAGTTCCGAACCTGCAAACCTACTGTGGCCAAAGCCTCGCTACTTAGATGCGCTTCGTCGATCAAAAAGTCTTGTTCATTCTTGAAGTTAACACAATTTTTATCGTCCGGCTCAGTTCGGATGATTTTAAGTTCGCCCCCTCCGAACGGCAGTTGGTAGGTCGTCCCAAGCTGAATATCGAAGTTATAGCCGGGACGGCCCTGAAGGGCACCTGGACGGCAAAGCAGCAGGTGATCGAACGAGCGCAGTGCGTCTAAGCCGGGAATGATAACTCTGTCGTGCCCATGTAAACTTTCGCTAACCGACAGAATGGAATCAACATGGGAAAGATCGACCGATTGTAAAGTTCCTCGAACCTCCTTGATGGCGCGGCGCATCACTCGGCGTCTTAAAGCTAAATGTAGCTTTTTAAATGTCTTAAGCTCGATAGTAATGCCCAGGTAAGTTCTTTGGGAAAGCTGACGAAAGGTTCGCTCAACCACCCGATGCCAATAGTTTTCTTCCTCGCAAGCGATGTTTGCGGTTCCAGCCAGAACACTCCGGAGGCTCGGGTTAAAATCACGGGCGAGTTCGGGGATGGTTTTAAGACGGAGCCGGTTGCGGGCAAAACGGAGATCATGATTAGAAGGATCATCCCGCCAAGTTATTTGGTTCTGTTCAGCAAATTCCCGCACCTCCTCGCGGCTGGTCGTGAGAAGAGGTCGAATCAGCCCATCTTTCGACACAAACGGCATGGCCGCCAAGCCGGTAGGGCCCGAGCCTCTCAATAGCCGGAACAGGACGGTTTCAGCTTGGTCCGTCTGGGTATGGCCTAGCGCAATTCCTCGCAGGTTGCAATCTTGCCTCACTTGGCGAAAGAAGGCCTGGCGGATCCGGCGCGCCTCCTGTTCCAGGTTTCCCGTCCGAGGTGGCGACCCGTGCTGAACCAGAATCGGGATGTTGTAGAACTCTGCCAGTCGACGCACAAACTCCTCATCGGCATCCGAGTCAGCTCCTCTTAGTTTGTGATTAATATGCAGAACTGTCAGTTGGAGACTCAACGCGCCTGATAAGGCGTGAAGAATGTGCAAAAGAACAACGGAATCAGCGCCGCCCGACACAGCAATGCCAAGGCAGTCATCCTCGGATAGCATGTTATAACGAGGAATTATTTGAGCGACCCGATAAACTAGGTTGTCGATATACCGATATTTTAGGTCCTTGACGCTTCCAATCTGTCTCCATGCAAATCAACTCACCCCTCACTGAGCCGGAACTGCAAAGGTTAGCGGCTAACATCAAAATTCTACTTATGGATGTCGATGGCGTATTGACGGACGGCCGTCTCTACTTCCTTCCCGGTCCGGACGGCAAAATGGTTGAAACGAAAGCATTCGATTCGCAAGATGGAATCGCGCTGCGCTGGCTTTCCTGGTACGACATCAAAACCGGAGTGATTAGCGGACGTGATTCTCCGGCCACCCTCGAACGGGCGCAGCAGGTCGGTATGACTTGGGTCTTCCAGGGGCACATTGAAAAGATCCCGTTATTTGAAAAGATTATGTCGGAAGCGAATGTGTCTTCGGAACAGGTAGCCTACGTGGGGGATGATTTGACGGATGTTGTCATCATGCGGCGTGTTGGCCTATCCTTCGCTACAGCGAATGCGCGAACGGAAGTAAAAAGTTCGGCAAACGTTGTGACGGACACCTCTGGCGGTTCGGGAGCAGTCCGGGAGGCCATTGAAGTACTTCTCAAAGCTCGCGGCGTCTGGGACGAGCTGCTGAAGAAATACGAGGTTTCTGCCTGAGCGAAGCAAGCGAAAGGGTCGGTCTGGTTATCTCAACCAAAAGCGCTCCTGGGGTACTGCATGAATTGACCGGCGTGATTGCTAGCCATCAAGGTGATATCCGGTCGATTTCTATTGTAGAGGACCTGCCTGACCGAACCCGTATTTATTTCGAGTTGGATCTGCCGGGTTCATCTGCGGCGTTGATCGCCGATTTAGAAAAGTCAAAAGTTGTCAGTTCGGTCGAACCAGTGGAGTCCCTGCAAAGAATCTACGGCAAAAGAATCATTATTATGGGCGGTGGGGCGCAAGTCGGGCAAGTGGCCTTGGGAGCGATCTCTGAAGCGGACCGTCACAACATCCGTGGCGAGCATATCTCGATTGATACGATCCCGCTCGTTGGCGAGCACACTTTAGCGGCGGCGGTACGAGCGGTACGGCGGCTGACACGGGTGCGCGCTCTGGTGCTGGCGGGCGCTCTGATGGG
>JAFAZU010000298.1 GCA_019239585.1 Acidobacteriaceae bacterium | reverse complement strand
GAGGAGGCCAACAAATACTTTGCCAGTTTGCCGAACTCGGTTGTTGACCAATTGATTGATCAGTACTTCGCGCTGAGCCATGACGAAGGCCGGTTCTTTCGCGAAGAAGGAGCGCTGGCTGTCATTCGGGGAGACAATCGCGCACATAACGGGCTGATCTTTGCCGAAGCGGCCGGTTCAGAGAAAAGCAGCGATCCACTGGCAGCCCCGACGTTTATTGTGACGCAGGAACAATACTCGCGCATGGTCCGGCTGGTAGAAAAGAAGCAGCCGGTTACGTTGCGTTTTGAGCTGAAGGCCCAGACCTCGGATCGTGACATGGACGGATTGAATATTATCGGTGAAATTCCCGGTCAGAAGAAACCGGATGAGGTGGTCATGATCGGCGCTCATTTTGATTCATGGCACTCCGGCACGGGTGCAACCGATAATGGCGCGGGCAGCGCTGTGATGCTGGAAGTGATGCGAATTCTGAAAACACTCGATCTGAAGATGGACCGCACGGTGCGCATCGGTTTATGGAGCGGGGAAGAACAAGGCCTGTTTGGGTCCAAAGCGTATGTGAAGCAGCACTTTGCTGATCCGAAAACCATGCAACTCAAGCCGGAGCACGCCAAGCTAGACGCTTATTTGAATTTGGACAACGGAAGTGGAAGGATTCGCGGCGCGTACCTTGAAGGAAACGACGCGGCTCGTCCCCTGTTCGAGAAAATGTTCCAGCCGTTCCGGGATCTTGGCGTGACGACGTTAACGTTGAAGCACACGGGCGGAACGGATCACCTTTCGTTTGACGATGTGGGCCTGCCCGGTTTTCAGTTTATTCAAGATCCGCTGGATTACGGGACCGTAACGCATCACTCAGATATGGACACATACAGCCATGCGGTACCGGAAGACCTGATGCAGGCATCGGCGGTGATTGCCACGCTGGTTTACGATATCGCCAACCGCGAAGAAACATTTCCACGCAAGGCGCTGCACGCGGTGGCGGCTGTTGCAAAGTAGTAAGTGTATACCAACGCGTTAGCGAACGAGAAGAGCCCGTATTTACGACAGCATGCTCATAATCCGGTCGATTGGCTGCCGTGGGGTACGGCGGCCTTCGAAAAGGCGCGGAGAGAGAATAAGCCCATCTTCCTGTCGATTGGGTACTCAACTTGTCACTGGTGTCACGTCATGGCGCATGAGTCCTTTGAGGACGAAAACATTGCGGAGATTCTAAACCGTCATTTCGTCCCGATCAAGGTAGACCGCGAAGAGCGCCCGGATGTGGACCGGATCTACATGCTTTTCGTCCAAGCTTCCACGGGGAGCGGCGGCTGGCCGATGTCGGTCTTTTTAACGCCGGATCTAAAACCGTTCTTCGGCGGCACGTATTTTCCACCCGGAACGCGGTATGGTCGTCCCGGATTCCGCGATCTTCTTTTGCATCTGGCTCATGCTTGGCAACAGCAGCGGTCAGAAATTGAAGAATCGAGCGTGAGCGCAACGGAGCAGTTGCGTTCCCTGACCCTTTCGGCGAAAGCGGCGTTTGAACCGGATCGCGAGCTCTTCAATAAGGCATTCTGGCAGTTCCGGCGAAGTTTCGACACGCAGTGGGGTGGCTTCGGTGGCGCGCCTAAGTTTCCGAGACCGGTCGTCTTCAATTACCTGCTGCGGTATTTCGCCGCTGAGAAAAGCGCAGATGCGCTGGACATGGTCACAAAAACGCTGCGCATGATGGCGGCCGGCGGCATGCACGATCAACTCGGCGGCGGGTTCCACCGCTACTCCGTCGACGAACGCTGGTTTGTGCCGCACTTCGAGAAGATGCTGTACGACCAGGCGCAACTGGCGGTTTCATATGTCGAGACGTATCAGATTACGAAAGAGCCGGTCTTTGCCGATACAGCGAGAGACGTATTTACTTACCTGCTGCGGGACATGACGGCTGAAAGCGGCGCATTTTATTCAGCGGAAGATGCCGACAGCCCCGACCCGGAGGACCCGTCGAAACACGGCGAGGGAGCATTCTATGTTTGGCGGCAAAGCGAAGTTGAAGATTTGCTCGGGCCAAAGGCTGCGCTGTTCTGTGCTCATTTTGGCGTTGAACCGGACGGTAATGTGGAACAGGACCCACATGGAGAGTTCACAGGGCGCAATATTTTGTTTCAGGCAAAACCCATTGAGAAAGGAGCGGAACAGGCAGTGGAAGATGGGAAACGAACTCTGTTTGCCAAACGCCGGAGCCGCCCGCGTCCGCACCTTGATGACAAGATTCTGACCTCCTGGAATGCGCTTATGATCTCTGCCTTGGCGCAAGCGTCCGCTGTTTTGCGTGAACCTTTGTATCTCCAAGCAGCCGAAAAAGCAGCGGCGTTTTTGCTGCAAAGGATGTACGACGGGCAGTCCGGGCAATTGCTGCGCGTTTATTGCGAGGGCGAAGCAGGTGTTTCGGCATTTTCTGACGATTATGCCTTCTTCGCACAAGCATTATTGGACCTGTTTGAAGGAAGCGGCAATGGGGAGCACCTGCGAACCGCCATAAATCTATGCGAGCGCGGACTGCGTCAGTTTGAGGACGAGGACGGCGGATTCTTTGCCACTCCGGAAGATGCGCCGGATATTCTGATGCGGGTAAAAGACGACTACGACGGCGCAGAACCGTCAGCCAATTCCGTTGCTACCAATGTGCTGCTCCGGCTCGCTCATATAACAGGGAACGATGATTTCCGCAGGCGGGGAGAGCGCGCTTTGTGCTCCTTCGCGTCAAAACTGCAAGCTCAGCCCACGATGGCCCCGCAAATGATTGTGGCGCTGGGCCGATGGCTGGCGCAACCGGAACAAATCGTCATTCGATGCGCCGAACTGGATGATGAGGCAAGAGAGTGGCTATACGGAAAAAGGGCTTCTTTCGCCCCTTACTCAACCATATTGCCCTTAACTGATGCTGCAGCTGAGACTCTGAAAGAGGCAGCGCCGTTTCTGAGTAGCTTGGAGCGCAAGGGAAGACTGACAATTTATGAGTGCCGGAACTTTACTTGCGAATTGCCGCAAATCGTTCAGTAGCTCCCTTGCTAAACTGTGGCGATGGAAGACAAACGGACAACAATTCTGAAAGACAAAGAGTTTCAACTAGCTGGTCCGGAACTGAAAGTAGGAGATAAAGCGCCCGATTTCAGCGTTGTCGATAGCACGCTGCAAGGCATTGATCTGGCAGCAACCGGCAACGGCGTGCGCATCTTCAGCGTCGTTCCTTCGCTGGATACTCCGGTTTGCGATGCTCAAACGAAACGGTTCGAGGACGAAGCAGGTCAGTTAACAGATATAAAGATTTACACGATCAGCATGGATCTGCCGTTTGCGCAAAAGCGCTGGTGTGGAAACTTTGGGGTAAACAAGATCACAATGCTCTCGGATCATCGGAGCGGATCGTTTGGCGAACATTA
>JAFAZU010000259.1 GCA_019239585.1 Acidobacteriaceae bacterium | reverse complement strand
GGTGGACCAGCGCTTTTCTGAAATCGCAACGTATCTCCTTGAATAGAGAGTTCTCCGTTCGCGTTGTTCGAGATACCCTCAAAGCCTAGAATGTGAGTGACGTGGAGCGTAGAGCCTGACGCCGGAGTGTCGGCTGCGCCGTGGTCCTGCGCCATTAACAGTCCCGTGCGGTAACAAACCAGCAATATTAAACACGTGAGTATCCGACCAGTCTGTTTGGACGGAACAATTCTATGGATCATTTTTATCTCCTCATTTAGGTAAGCAGTCCAGGTTCCATTACGATCGAATTGTTCCGAGTGGAAAAGTGCAGCCTCGATATCGCCATTTACTGGGAATTTGCAACGAAACGGTAGTTCTCGGAATACGAATCCAGGGTTTCCGATGTTGCCCATCGGCAAAAACTCGGCAGTTGACGAAGATCCGACAATGGGAATCCATCCAATCAGGAGAACCAGAGCGTAAACGAAATTGGGTAGTGGTCCGAAGCCTTGACTGTCGAGTGAACCTGTCCCAGCGTTGCCTTGACAGGCCCCGCTACAAACGCCCAATCGATGGAGCGGGGATCGCCGAATAACTTGCGTGCCGGTCTTGTGTAGAAACGTGACTGGCCGAGGACATTGTGGAAACCCGTTTGTCGAGTCAGGGCAGCCGTATGTTCCTCCGAAACATCGAAATTCAGGTCGCCCGCCAAGAGAGCCGGGACCCGCGGCACAGATTTGGCAGCATCGTCCAGCACCTCGTTGAGCTGTGACAGTCGAAGGTCGTCGGCCCCCCGACTCTCTAAGTGGAGGTTGTAGGCGGTGAAAACCCTCCCTAGCACATCGACTTCCGTTATTAAGGCAATGCGCCCGCCAAGCCGCTCCTGAAAGGGTTCCGTGCGCGGCAGAAACCAGCGCGGACGCCAGAAACCGGACTGACGCCGAAACCGGATCACGCGAGGGTTCTTGAAACGCCAGCGGGACAGCGTAGCCTGACCATGATAGGCCGGCGATGTCCGTGATCCCTGAGTCAGTTCCTCAAATTCGCGTCCGAAAACATAGTTCATTCCAAGCTTGCGCGCCAGTTCCTCGGCGATGTTGCGATAGTGAGTTCGCCGGGCGTTCAGATCTACCTCTTGAAGGATAAGCAGATCGGCATACTGCGAGGCAAGGAACTCCGTAATTTCCGACAAACGAAGTCCTCGGTCAATGTTCCAGTTGACGACTCGTATGGCTGAAGGCGCCCAGAATTGCCATCGGCATGGCGCGAAGTAGCCGGTTAAAATGTCGCTCATGTTGGGACTATGCCGCGACTGAGCGTGAAGTTAGCCTGGGGAACACAGACAACCTCGCGAATGCCAGATCGCCGGGGTCATCGATCTCGGCCCAAGGCAGATGGCCCGTACTGGTAAAACTGACCCGGACGCCTTCATCGGCCAGTTGCTGCACAGCCACATTAAAGAAGTCGTTCTCGTGGCCGGTCCGGATCAGGTTGTTGATCTTCGCAAACAACTCCTCTTGCACGTCTGCAGCAAAACTGGTGATTCCAATATAGGTGCCGCTGAACTCGGACTGCAGGATTCGCTTGCTCATCCGAATGACCCTGTCTTCCGAAATGATGACCTTCATGGTTTCGTCCCGCCACTCGGGATCCACAATCATCGTGATCGGCGCGACTGACTCGAGGGCCGGGACGAGAATTCGCGTGTCAAAAACGACATCCCCGTTCAGACAAACAAACGGCTCTCCGTTCAGCCACATTCGCGCGAGCCAGAACGAGTAGATGTTATTGGTTGTGGCGAACATCGGGTTCTCGATAAAGCAGAAGCGGCGACGGCGATCACGGTACTTTGTGACCACATGCTGGATGATCTGATCCTTTTCATAACCCACGACGATCCCGATTTTCGCTATGCCCACCGAAAACAAGCTTTCGATCTGATGATCGAGGATTGTCGATGCGCTGCCGTTGCATGGAATAAGACATTTCGGACGATCTCCATGAACTGAACGAATTCGGGTTCCACGTCCCGCTGCCAGAATGAGTGCTTTCATGATTTGTTCCTTAAACTGCCGTTTGGATGTCCTTGCCTGCGGCCTCGAAAGGATGCCGGAGGAAAAATCTGTGCGTGAAATAAAGGCCGAGAATCCATGTGAGATTACTTCCCACGGCGGCCAGCCATAGAAACAAAGGCAGCGCGCCGAGGAGCGTGAAAAGGAGAAGATAGTGAACGACTACTGCCTTCTTCACGAAAACGTGTATTTGCCTCGCAATCTTCGAGAGGGAGTTCGAGGAGTCAGTTTCCAGCAATTGGTTCATTTTTCCGGCGTATTCGTGTGGCCGATCCGGCGCGGTCGCGAGCCTGCGCTGTACGTTGACCACAATGACGGAGAGGAGGCATCCGATGATCAGGGCGACACCATAGTTCAGGGCCCAGTGGCCATATTGGCGATAAAGCCCAACCGTGATTCCTGTGAAGACGGCTAGATAAGTGGTGTTGTCAACAAAACCCTCGAACCAGGTTCCGAAAGCCGACTCCCGGAATTTAATCCGCGCCAGCATGCCGTCCATTTCATCGAAGAG
>JAFAZU010000197.1 GCA_019239585.1 Acidobacteriaceae bacterium | reverse complement strand
CCAGATACCTCTTAATCGTATCTACGCTTGTTTCTGCCATGAATATACTCCTCTTCAGATAAGACAAAGAGGAAATCACTCCGTTTCTCTGATTAAGGGAAACTCGTAGAAACGCTGGTTAATGCTACTTTTCAAACATCGGAGTTTTGGTGTGGATATTCCAGGGCTTCGCCTGATAAGTCCAGTGACGGCTGCTGTAGTCACTGAAGGTAAGCAGGATAAGAATGGATAGCCAGACTAAACCGGCAACCACAAACAGTTTTGTCAGTGTAGTGGTAAAGCGGACGCCCATAAAGATCCAGACCACCAGCGATGCTTTAATCAACGCAATGAACAAAGCGGCAACAATGTTAAATGCCCCAAGATCCACATGGGAAATCACGGTGGTCAGGACTGTTAAAACAATTAGACTGGCCCAGACTCCAACCAAAATGTTGACTTTAGGAATATGTACGTGCGCGCTCATTTTACCGGTCTCCGATCAGGTACAGCAACGGGAAAAGGAAAATCCAGACGATATCGACAAAGTGCCAGTAAAGGCCGACCATTTCAACCGGCGTAAAGTAATTCTCGTTATATTTTCGCCGGTATGCTTCTATAGCCAGCCAGGATAAAAGTCCAAGGCCGACAATCATGTGAATGGCGTGCATGCCGGTCATGGCAAAGTACAGGAAGAACAGAATCTGCGCGTTATGTTCATACTGCGGAAACTGCTCATACTGGAACCCTAGACCCGGTATCAAGTGCTCCACATACTTGTCGTGGTACTCGAAAGCTTTAATTACCAGGAATATGGTGCCGAAGATCATCGTCAGGAACAGGTACCGGATCAGTTGAGCACGCTTGCTCAACTGCGCGGAACGAACAGCCATTGCCATTGTTAAGCTGCTGCAAATCAGTACGGCTGTGTTCGTGGCGCCCAGCGTGACGTTCATGTATTTGCTGGTACTGGCGAACGCGCCGTAATACAGATTGCGGTATACGGCGTAGCTTGCGAACATGCCGCCAAAGAACAGGACTTCCGTAATCAGGAACGTCCACATTCCCAGCGTGTCAGCATCCATCTGCTGTCCGGGAGTGGCGAAGTGATGCTTTAAATAGATTTCCTCTTCGGGAGAGATAGCTTCATGCGCTACCGGCATTACTGCGTCAGCCAAGGATTTCCTCCAGTTTGCCGTAATTATAAGCTTCTTCTTTTACTATTGGTGTTTCATCAAAGTTAAACGTCGTTGGGGGAGACTGGATCTGCCACTCCAATCCTGCCGCGCCCCAGGGATTGTTTCCCGCTTTCGGCCCGTACTTCCAGGACCAAACGAAGTAAATCATGGGAATCAAGTAGCCTATGCCGAGGATAGACGCTCCGGCGCTTGAGAGAACATTCAGCGCCTGGAACTCCGGCGGGTAAGACTGATAGCGGCGCGGCATCCCCAGGTAGCCCAAGATGAACTGCGGGAAGAACGTCAGGTTAAACCCGATAAAGATGATCAGCGCGGAGAACTTAGACCATCCTTCCGGATACAAACGACCGGTCATTTTCGGCCACCAGAAGTGCAACCCGCCCAGGAAAGCCATAACCATTCCGCCCACCATGACGTAATGGAAATGGGCCACCACGAAATAAGTCCCATGCGTCGCCACATCGGTTGCCAAAGTGGCAAGGTGCAATCCGGTCAATCCGCCAATCGTGAACAGCCCGATAAAGCCGAACACATACAGCATCGGGGTATCGAAAGAGATCGAGCCCTTGTACATTGTTGCAGTCCAATTGAAGACCTTGATAGCGGACGGAACCGCAACCATAAAGCTCAAAAACGAGAAGGCAAGACCCGTATAAACGCTCTCGCCGGTGACAAACATGTGATGGCCCCAAACCACAAAGCTGAGGACCGCAATGGCCATGCTGGAGAAAGCGACGAAATTATATCCGAAAATCCGCTTCTTAGAGAAGCAAGAAACAATCTCGCTGATCACTCCCATGCCCGGAAGAATCATGATGTAGACAGCGGGATGCGAGTAGAACCAGAACAGATGCTGAAACAGAATCGGATCACCGCCGATATTCGGGTCAAAGATGCCGACGTGCGCGATGCGCTCAAAAGCCAGCAGCAGCATCGTGATCGCGAGCACCGGAGTTCCTAACACCTGGATCAAGCCAGTCGCGTAATTGGACCAGACAAACAGCGGCAATCGACCCCAGGTCATGCCCGGAGCGCGCATTTTGTGTACCGTGACGATAAAGTTCAGGCCAGTCAGGATCGAGGAAAATCCGGCAATGAAGATGCCCATCGCCGCCGCCAGCACATAAGAGTTAGAGTAGGTGCTGCTGTAAGGCGCATAGAAAGTCCAACCAGTATCCACGCCGCCGCGAACGATCGCGTAAAGGGTGAACGCCGCGCCGGCGATATACAGATACCAGCTCAACAGGTTCACGCGCGGGAACGCCAGATCTTTCGCGCCAACCATGATCGGGATCAGAAAGTTGGCCAGCGTGGCGGGAATGGACGGCACCAAAAACAGGAACACCATGACGATGCCATGCATGGAGAACAGCCGGTTATAAGTTTCCGGGGAGAAGATGCCTTCCGGCTGCAGCAGATTGATACGGAAAAGCACCGCCATCAAGCCGCCGACAAAAAACATGGCTGTGATGGAGAACAGGTACAACATCGCGATGCGTTTGTGGTCTGTCGTCAGCAGCCAACTTTTCCAGCCATGCTCGACATTAAGGTAGTTGACCTCTTCGGGCGCTACCTGCGGTATTTCGTGTGCAATTGTTGCCATGAACTTTTATTTCTCTCTAATGACTACTTTCTACGTTAGCGCGACGTCCCCGAGTTGCTGCTATTGGCGTCTGTGGGCGCGATCACAACCGGTCTCTGCTGGTCGCCCTGTTGGGAAGCGGGCTCGTTCGGCGACAAAGACCTGATATAAGCGATTAACTGAATCACATTTGCCTCCGTCAGTTGGCCCTTATAGACGGGCATAATGTTGGGCTGGAACCCAGCAGCAATCTTGGCATTCGGCTCCAGAATGGACTCACGAATGTAGGCGTCATCGGCAATCACCGTACGACCGTCCGCCAATTGCACCGGCTTGTTGTACAGCCCGCGAAGAACCGGGCAGCGGCCCTGCTGATCTTGCAAATGGCACGTTGAGCAGCCATTCTGCATGAATATGGACCGGCCTTGCTCTACCAGCGATCCGGCAGTTCCTGTGCCGCCGCCTGCCAGCCAGTTAGCATAATCACGATCATTTAACACATCCACCCAGCCGACCATTCCGGAATGCTCCATGCCGCAGTACTCCGTGCAGAACAGATGATAATGGCCCGGCTTAGTCGGCGTAAACCACAAGCTGTTATAGTGGCCGGGCATAACATCATGGCGCACGCGGAACACTGGGATTGAAAAGCTATGGATTACATCTTCGGAAGCCATCGTGAGCTTGACCGCTTGATTCACAGGCACGTGCAGCGCATTGATTTCACTTCCGCCGTTCGGATATTGCACCTTCCACATCCATTGCTTACCGGTGACAAAAATTTCCATCGCGTCCTTAGGCGGGTTCTGCGCCGCAAAAAAGAGCTGCGCTCCCCACGCGAACATGATCAGCATGACAAGAAAAGGCAGGATTGACCAGGTCAACTCCAGCTTCGTCGAACCTTCGATCTGAGTTGACTCCACCTGGACACGTCTCCGATATTTCCAGGCAAATGCAAGGAGGCAAGCGAAAATCAGCAACGTCATGACGGCGGAAACAGCCGTGATAAACCAGTACAACTGGTCAATCTGGGTCGCCTGCTTCGAAGCGGCTACCGGAAACAGCTGCAGATCGGCAAAAGGAAAAGAACTAGCCCACATGCTTCACTGGCCTCCATGTCATATCTGTGCCCTGTTTTTTATCGTTTCGCATAAGGTAATAAACAAGCGCCGCAATCCCCAGGACCGTGAAGAATCCCGCCACTTTCAAAATGTTGAGAATGGTTAAGGTGTACTTGCCCTGAGAAACGTCGTAATGAAAACAAAACTGCAGAATGAAATCCACAGGGCGGCTGATTTTATGCTTCGCGGCATCTGCTAACGCCAAACGGAGATCCGCAGGCGCGTAATCGGTACCGAAAAAGTAGCGGGACATTCTGCCATCCGGTGTTGCCACCATGATGCCGCTCGCGTGAACAAACTGCTTGGTCGCTTCATCCCAGCGGTATCCGAAACCAATCGCCGAAGCGAGGTGCGAAATTGAATCCTGTGAGCCAGTTAAGAAATGCCAGCCCGAGTTAAACCCGGCACGGCCAAACATCTTGGCGTATTCGTTCTTTTTTTCTAAAGCGGCAGCAGGCGTGTCGGATGGATCAAAGCTGACCACCACAACGTTATAATCCAGCCCCACTTGCAGCGGCATCCGCCGCAAGCTCGTGACCGTTTCCCGCAAGCTCATCGGGCACAAGGAAGGGCACTTGAAGTACACCAAGGAGAAGATTACCGGCTTTTCGCCGAAATAGGTTCGAAGCGGAACCGTTTGCCCCGTTTCATCGTGGAAAAGCAAGTCGAGCGGAACCGGCGAATTAAGGTTCTGCTCAATGGTGACGCCGCGCGCAATTTGCGGGCGCGCATATTGCGCCTGAAGAAAACTGCCAGCGAGCAGAAGCGTCCCTAAACCCGCCAGAACATTACTGCGCATTCTTACGAATTTCTCCCTGAATCTGAGGCTTCCTATACGGAGCAGGCATGCTATTAATGCTTCCAGCAAAGTCCCGTCCTTCGCCTCCGGGTGTCGTAATACCCTGCGGCGCTCCCGGAGCAATGCTCAGGCGGGCGGTCACCGCATCAATGGCTTTCGCGATGGGAATATGAACATGCCCATTCGGATCTTTGCCGTAGTTATTTAAAATCTGATCCTCACGCGCCCGTAAGTCCGGCAGAATATCCCACGGGTGTACTTCGATTTGCGGCTGCGGAGGCACAA
>JAFAZU010000195.1 GCA_019239585.1 Acidobacteriaceae bacterium | reverse complement strand
CCGAGGCACAAAGCCAGAAGAGCACAAAGCAATCGAGAAGAAGCGCGCACTACTGATAGTGATTCGTTTCAAGTATAACGAAAGAGCTGGTACTTCTGCTGATGTTACTGGACCTGTAGTATGCCAAATGGCATAGCGGTTCTTAGCTCTTTCGGCAGTAGCGAGCGATGCCTCTAGGAACTCATACTAAGGGCGTGCAATCTTCCGATACACCTCCTTCGCAGCCGCGCAAAAAGCGGCATTGGGCCATTCTGGCTGCTCTTCTCCTGACGGTGCTCGGCGCCACATTTCTCCTGTCGCAACGGTCGCAAAAAGCGGGATCGGAGGGTGGCAAAGGTGGAAGCGGCCGACAGGGCCGGGGCGCAGGCGGCGCTGTCCCTGTCGGCGTAGCGTCAGTGGAACAGGGCACTATGGGCGTCTACATTAATGCCCTGGGAACGGTAACTCCTGTTTATACCGTCACGGTCACCAGTCGGGTCGTTGGCCAATTGGTGGGCGTGCATTACCGGGAGGGCCAGATTGTTCATAAGGGCGATCTACTGGCCGAGATCGATCCGCGTCCTTATCAAGCGGCGCTCACGCAAGCGGAAGGGCAGTTGGCGAGGGACCGGGCTGTACTGAAAAATGCCTATCTTGACCTGGACCGCTACAAGATGATCTACGCCCAAAAGGCGATCCCGGAACAAACATTGGCTACCCAGCAGGCGACAGTAGAGCAGGATGAAGGCGTAGTCAAGATCGATCAGGGCAATCTGGATGCCGCTAAGGTCAATTACGACTACACGCGCATTACAGCGCCGATTGATGGGCGCGTCGGTTTACGCCTGGTAGACCCCGGCAATATCGTGCAGGCGAACGGCACGACAGGCTTGCTGACCATCACACAGCTCCAGCCGATTACTGTGATTTTTACGGTAGCGGAAGACTATTTGAATGAAATCGTCACCCAGATGCGCGCGGGACATAAGCTGCGGGTTGACGCACTCGACCGTTCCGACCAGCATGAACTGGCGCAAGGCACGGTTCTCACGATTGACAACACCATCGATGTTACAACGGGAACGGTTCGGGTGCGCGCCTCCTTTGCCAACAAAGATGGGCGACTGTTCCCGAATGAGTTTATCAATGCACGGTTGCTAGTAAAGACGCTGCACGATGTCAATCTAATCCCCACGGCCGCCATTCAGCGCAACAACGACATTGCCTTTGTTTACGTAGTCAATCCAAATAACACGGTGCAATCTCGTGATGTTAATGTGGCAACCACAAATGGAAACACGGCGGCGGTAACAGGCGTAAAACCGGGTGAAAAGCTGGTGATCGACGGCTTTGACCGGTTACAGGACGGCGTGAAAATATCGGTTCGTCAGTCGTCAGCTGCAACGGAAAATCTGCACAACCCGCAGGGCACTCAGACAGCCACGGAGCAGCGGGAGAGTGGCCGCGCTAATGTGCAGCTTAATACAAACGCACAGAGTGGGCAGAACCAGCAGCAGGTCCAACCGAAATGAACCCATCCCGCCCGTTTATTCTGCGGCCCATCGCTACTTCTTTGCTGATGGCTGCGATCCTGTTGGTCGGCATTGTTGCGTATAAACAGTTACCTGTGTCGGCGCTGCCCGAAGTAGACTACCCTACCATGCAGGTAGTCACGTTCTACCCCGGCGCGAGTCCGTCCGTCGTGGCGTCTTCCGTAACTGCGCCCCTGGAGCGGCAATTAGGCGAAGTGCCGGGACTGAACCAGATGCTCTCCACCAGCTCGGATGGTGCATCAATTATTACGCTGCAATTTGTTCTCAGCCTGAATATCGATGTGGCGGAACAGGAAGTGCAAGCGGCAATCAACGCAGCACAAAGTTTTCTTCCCACAAATTTGCCAATGCCGCCGATTTACAGCAAAACCAATCCGGCGGATGCTCCCATCATGACGCTGGCTTTAACATCCAAGAAGCTTCCATTGCAACAGGTGGAAGACTTTGCTGATACGCGGCTGGCGCAAAAGATTTCACAATTGAGCGGCGTGGGCGCGGTGACAATTAGTGGCGGTCAGAAGCCGGCCGTGCGCATCCAGGTAGACCCGACGCAGATTGCTTCGTATGGACTAAATCTTGAAGATGTCCGTACTGCCATCACAGCCACCAGTCTCGATTCGGCGAAGGGTAGTTTTGATGGCCCGAACCAAGGCTTTCAGATCAACGCCAATGACCAGCTATTAAGCGCCAAAGATTATAACCAGGTTATTGTGGCTTACCGGAACGGCGCGCCCGTCATGCTGAAGGACATTGCCAAAATTGTTGACGGCATCGAGAACACGAAACAGGCTGCCTGGATGAACGACACGCCTGCGGTAATTGTGAATATTCAGCGGCAGCCGGGCGCCAACATTATTCAGGTCGTGGACCGCGTCAAGACGCTGCTGCCTCGGCTGCGCGCCACCATTCCTTCTTCAATTCAAATTGCTACCCTGACCGATCGCACCAACACGGTCCGAGCGTCGGTTGCGGATGTTGAGTTCGAACTGATGCTTTGTATTGCTCTGGTCGTTGCGGTGATCTTTGTTTTCCTGCGGAATCTGGCTGCGACTTTTATCCCCAGTGTAGCGGTGCCGCTTTCATTGGTAGGAACGTTTGGGGCGATGTATCTGCTGGGCTATAGCCTGAACAACCTGACGCTGATGGCTCTCACTATCTCTACCGGCTTTGTGGTGGATGACGCCATTGTAATGATCGAGAACATCATGCGCTACATCGAGGAGGGCGAGAAGCCTTTGGATGCAGCGTTAAAGGGTGCAGAGCAGATTGGTTTCACCATTGTTTCGCTCACGGTTTCGCTGATTGCGGTGTTGATCCCCTTATTGTTTATGGGCGATATCACAGGCCGTTTGTTCCGTGAGTTCGCCGTTACGCTGGCCGTGACCATCGTGATCTCGGCGGCTGTTTCTCTGACGCTCACTCCCATGCTTTGCGCGAAACTTTTACGGCATAAAAAACCGGGCTCGGAAGGGCGGTTTTACAGAGCATCCGAACAGGTTTTCGAAAGGACGATTGCCTTTTACGGCAGAACACTTGAATGGGTATTACGTCATCAACCTGCGACGCTGCTGGTAGCGTTAGCGACCTTGATTCTGACCGTTTACTTGTACATGATTGTCCCGAAAGGGTTCTTTCCGGTGCAGGATACCGGCGTGATCCAAGGTGTATCGGAAGCGGACCAGAGCATTTCGTTTAATGAGATGGCAAAGCTGCAGCAGCAACTGGCGAGGATCATTTTAAAAGATCCTGCCGTCGAAAGCCTTTCGTCGTTCATTGGTGTGGATGCCACCAACACCACCATGAACAGCGGGCGCATTCAGATCAATTTAAAAGCCATTGAGGATCGCAAGATCAACGCCTCGGACATCATTCGCCGCCTGAAGCCGGAACTCGCCAAAGTCGACGGCATTGTGCTGTACATGCAACCGGTGCAGGATCTCACGGTCGAAGACATCGTCAGCAGAACCCAGTATCAATACAGCCTGGAAGATCCTGACTACAGCGAGCTGTCCCGTTACACCGCACAATTTGTTGACAAGTTAAAAACTTTGCCGCAATTGGCCGATGTGGCGAGCGATCTGCAAACACACGGGCTGCAAGCATCCATCAACATTGACCGGCAAACCGCTATGCGCGTCGGTATCAATACACAAAACATCGACGATACCCTTTATGACTCCTTCGGACAGCGCCAGGTGTCCACTTTGTTTACTCAACTCAATCAGTATCACGTCATTCTGGAAGTACAGCCTCAATTCCGCAACCATCCGAAGAACCTGCAGGACATTTACATTCGGTCCAGCAGCGGGCAGCCTGTACCGCTCAGTACATTTACTTCCGCCTCAAACTCATCCACGCCAATTCTGATCAGTCATATCGGTCAGTTCCCGGCAACAACCGTGTCGTTTAATCTGGCAAATCGCACATCATTGGGCGAGGCCGTCGACGCTATCAGACAAGTGGAGAAGGAACTATCCGCGCCGCCAGCCATGCAAACTTCGTTTCAGGGCACAGCGGAGGCCTTTATCGCTTCTCTCACGAATGAGCCGCTGCTGATCCTGGCAGCGCTGGTCACCGTGTATATCGTGCTAGGAGTGCTGTACGAAAGTTACATTCACCCGATTACCATTCTGTCTACCCTGCCCTCCGCCGGTATCGGTGCATTGCTGGCATTAATGATCTGCCGCGAAGAGCTTACTGTTGTCGCGATTATCGGCATTGTACTACTCATCGGAATTGTGAAGAAGAACGCCATCATGATTATTGACTTTGCGCTAGAAGCCGAGCGCAAAGAGGGCAAATCGCCCCACGACTCGATTTATCAAGCTTCCCTGCTACGCTTCCGTCCCATCATGATGACCACCATGGCGGCATTGCTAGGCGCGGTTCCGCTGGCTTTCGGACATGGAACCGGGTCTGAGTTGCGCCGGCCGCTCGGTATCACAATTATCGGCGGTTTAACGTTAAGCCAGCTTCTTACGCTTTACACCACACCCGTTATTTATTTGTTTTTTGACAGAATTGCCGCGAAGTTTACCGCATTCCGGAATCGCCAGCGGCCCGAAACGGGAATGCAGCCAGCGCCTGCGGCAGGAGATTAAGCGTGAGCCTATCATCGCCATTTATCAAAAAGCCGGTCGCTACAACACTGTTGACCGTAGCCGTGGCATTGGCAGGCGCCGTCGCCTTTCGACTTCTGCCGGTCTCACCATTGCCGCAAGTTGATTTTCCCACCATATCGGTTCAGGCGTCATTGGCCGGAGCCAGCCCGGAGATCATGGCATCTTCTGTCGCTACACCGCTGGAACGTCAGTTTGGGCGTATTGCGGGCGTCACGGAGATGACCTCCTCCAGCAGCCTCGGTCAAACCAGCGTCACGCTTCAATTCGACCTCAGCCGCAATATCGATGCCGCCGCACGCGATGTAGAAGCGGCGATTAATGCTGCTCGCGGCTATCTGCCCACAGATTTGCAGCAGAATCCTACCTATCGCAAGGTCAATCCTGCTGATTCGCCCATTATGATTATTGCGCTGACGTCGGACAAGCTACCGCCGAGCGCGCTTTATGATGTTGCTTCCACTATTTTGCTACAGCGCATTTCTCAGATTCGCGGCGTGGGTCAGGTGGTTGCGGGCGGCAGCTCTGCCCCAGCTGTTCGAGTTGATGTAAATCCGGCGCAAATTAACAACTTTGGCCTGCAGCTTGAAAATATTCGAACGGCTATCAGTTCACAAACCTCCAATGAGGCGAAAGGTTCCATTACCGATGGTCAGCGGACTTGGCTGCTTAGCGCCAACGACCAGCTCATGCATGCGGCGGATTATGCGCCGGTTATCGTCGATTACCGCAATGGCGCAGCCGTCAAGCTGAGTGACATCGCTACCGTCAAGGATTCCGTGCA
>JAFAZU010000086.1 GCA_019239585.1 Acidobacteriaceae bacterium | reverse complement strand
TCAATTCCCTGCAGTGAGCGGATTTTCGCGGCTCATCCTGCGAATCAGTTCGCGAACCTCTTTCGGCACGACGAGACGGCCCAGCTTGCCGCGTCGGATTTCCAGGTCCAGAACCAGCGAAAACCCTTCTGATATTAGGCGATGACGAGGGAGGCTTTGAGGATGTGGACACCAGGCTGAACAGGGCCAAGCCCACAACAGGCGTTCCGCGCTGGTCAGCTTTGGCCATTTGATCGATCGCTGAAGGATCCCAATTAGGCCGGAGACAAGCCTCACTTTATCCATTAGATCGGAAATGGCGAGAACTACAGTTTCGCCGCAACGGCTTCATGGGGGTGATTGTGTTTGATCCAAACGGGAGAAGCTGGTGTTGTTCGATTAAGGCGTGCCGTTGACATTGATCGCAGACCCCGGCTTGAGCTCTCTTGGCCTGAACTCATTCCCTTGCAAGAGAAGATCGCGTATCTCTTTTGTTCGCGCGGGACAGGCCTGCCCTTTTTCGGGAGTTAAGTTGTCGTGCTCTGATTCAAGCATGGGCAGCGGTTCTTTGGGGGCGGAAATCTGATTCAGCGCCGTCCAGATGCCGGCTGGCGGCGAAATTGTATCAATAAAACCCATGCCCGCCAATACGGGAGCCTTGATGTGCGAAGCAAAATTTACAGTATCGAAGTAGAGTGCCGTTTTCATGGCGTCAGTATTGTCGGAGGGCCAATTGGGATAACCGGCCTTGCGGCCGTGAAGATCGCCATTTGTATCTGCTCCGGCTGGCACGCAGACCAGAACCGCACTGATCTTTTCAGGTCGCAGACCCGCCAGCGCGAGACTCTGTTGGCCGCCCATACTGCCCCCCGTCAGTACGATCGTCTTGCCATCCCAGTCGGGCCGCGTCAGAAGGTAATCCAGAGCGCGCGAGTCGCGCAGGTACATGTTTAGGAAATACGATTTTTCGCGGTCCGTGTTGCCGATAGTCTGATAGGTGCGCGGCACATTGCCCGAGGGATCAGACGGCAGCTTGTCATGTGCATCGACATTGATGACCAGCCAGCCTTCGGCGGCGTGCTGCGCGTCGGCATGAGCGTTCAAGGCGTACACGCCCGCATACTGCAATTGGATCAGCGCGGGGAACTTCCCCTCCTTAGCGGGCTTAGCGAGGTAGCCGTGCGCTTTGGAACCAAGGGCGTCGAGGGCGAACATGTTCAGTTCAATACCCGGCACGTCGGTCTGAACCGGCGTCAGGACGGGGTTGATCGGAATTTGGGCTTGCGCGGCCAGCTTGCTGTCCCAGAATGCGTCGAAATCGTCCGGGCGCGGTGTCGAGAGCCCGATTTTCATCGGAGCAACAGCCGCGCCGACCGCATAAAGTCCGTTGTTGCGGCCCGTGTTACCTCCCACAAAGTGCGGCGTAGCGCCACTCTCTGGAGCACGGGCTGAGGCGCTTTCGCTCGCTATGCCTGTAGCGGGCACACGGGTTGCGTACGGCTCAATCGCGACGTAGATCATTTCGGGCCGATCGCCTGTGATTTCAATTTTGTCTTTCCCGGAGGAAAGATCCAGCTTACCCTCCTTAAGAACCACGGCATTGTTGCGGCGGATCGTCCACTGATAGGCGTAAGTGGGAGCGACGGGACCGGGCGTCACCGTCCAACCCACCGTTTCGCCAACCTCATAGATGCCGCTAGCATGATACGGCATAAATGTGAGTTGCTGTGGGATTGGGGCTCGCTGTGCGAGAGCGGTCGCAGTAGCAAGTCCGAGAGTGACTAAAACATGGGCACGAATTCGCTTCATAAAAATCTCTCGGAGAATAGGTTAGGGTAGCAGACGGAATGAAGGGCGTGGAAGAAGCTCAAGGATCAGGACCGTCGAAACGGCAAGAGCCAACATCTTGTTCGTGGATGACATTGTAGTGAGAGTGTCCAAATCTTCACGGCTTTTTTAAGATCCAGCGCTGTTTGTCGCTCCTGACATCGAAACTTTCGAACGTTGCGAAACTGCTGCTGACGGCTGAAAGGGCCGTGGGCTGCTTAGAATTCGGGATCGATTTGGGCATAATGCACCAAGTGCCATCGGGAAGTTCGTCAATGCGCCAGAGTTGTTCCGGTGCGCCTGCAAACGCTGGCGGCACGACGCGTTC
>JAFAZU010000005.1 GCA_019239585.1 Acidobacteriaceae bacterium | reverse complement strand
TTCCCTTGCACTATCGCAGTAAATGGCTGGGCAGTAGCGATCCCTTTGGAGAAATGGTCCGTGGTTGCCGGCAGCTTGGTATGAACGTGATTGGCCGGACCGATCCGCATGCAGTTCATCAGGATGTCTATGACGCTCATCCTGACTGGATTGCTATGGATGCAAACGGAAACAAAAGAAGGCACTGGTCCGACCCGGACTTTTGGGTCACCTGCGCCCTGGGTCCGTATAACTTTGAGTTCATGACGGCGGTTACCGAAGAGATCGTCCGCCTTTACCAGGTGGATGGCATCTTCAGTAATCGCTGGGCCGGTTCGGGCATGTGTTACTGCGAGCATTGCCGCGAGAATTTTTATCAATTCTCGCATCTTGATCTTCCAAGAACGGCGGACCCTCAAAACGAAGCGCGCCGGCAATACATTGTCTGGCGACAGGCGCGCCTGTTTGAGCTATGGCGCTTGTGGGACTCAAAAATCAAAGCTATCAATCCGAAAGCGGCTTACATCGCTAATGCGGGCGGCGGCGCTCTGAGCGAACTGGATATGAAGACCATTGGCGAACTCGCTCCTACGCTTTTCGCGGATCGGCAAGCGCGGCATGGCGTCATGCCTCCCTGGGCCAATGGGAAAAACGGCAAGGAGTATCGCGCTACTCTGGGGCAAAAAGCGATTGCCGGCATTTTCAGTGTCGGGTTGGAAGAAGAGTACCGATGGAAAGACTCGGTGCAAAACTCTAATGAAATTCGTTTGTGGGTTGCAGATGGAATCGCGCATGATCTGCGTCCCTGGTGTACGAAGTTCAATGCCAAGCCCATAGACCGGCGCTGGCTGCCCGTTGTGGAACAAATCTACACGTGGCACTACAAAAATCAGGACTATCTGCGCAACAAAAGATCGCTCGCTCGAGTTGCGATGGTCTATTCGCAACAGACAGCAACCTTCTATGGAGGAGAAAAAGCTCGCGCCAAAGTAGAAGATCACGCGCTCGGGTTTTATCAGGCTCTCATTGAGGCCCGAATTCCTTTCGAAATGGTCCATGACCGGCTGCTGGACGCAGAGCACACGCAGCCATTCCGGACGCTTATCCTTCCCAATATTGCTGCACTCTCCGCTGCCCAATGCGATCAACTGAAAGCGTTTGTGGAGCGTGGAGGCAGTCTGGTGGCGACCTACGAAACGTCCCTCTATGACGAGTGGGGCAAGCGTCGGGATGACTTTGGATTGGCTTCGTTGTTCGGAGTTTCTTTCGCGGGCAGCATCGAAGGACCGATGTTGAACTCCTATCTGAACCTGGAGAAAGATTCCTCCGATCATTATCATCCTCTGTTATCAGGCTTAGAAGATGCGACGCGCATCATCAATGGTGTGCATCAGGTCCACGTCAAAGCAAATACTTCTGAAACCCTCTTTCCGCTCATGATCGTACCGAGTTATCCGGATCTGCCGATGGAAGAAGTCTTCACCCGCACGGCGAAGTTGACCCAACCTGGCGTTATCGTTCGCACGGTGGGGCGTGGTCGTATCGTTTACTTTCCTTCAGATGTGGATCGTACGTTTTGGGAGATTCTCGACACAGATCACGCCACGCTCCTGAAAAATGCCGTGCAATGGGTAACGGATGAAACGCCGCCCGTATCCATCATTGGGCCTGGAGTTCTGGATATATCAGTGTGGGCTCAGAAAAACTCGATGACCGTCCATCTGGTCAATTTGACGAATCCCATGATGATGAAAGGTCCGGTTCGCGAAATCCTTCCGTTGCCCCGGCAAAAAGTGCGGATACAAATTCCTTCCGTCAAGAAAATCGCCAGGGTCAAATTATTAGTCGCTGGCCGGTCAATACCCTACCATCAGGAGGGAGGCACTATTCTGGCAGAAGTGCCTTCAGTTGAACTGCACGAGGTCATTGCCCTCGATTTCGTTTAACTGAGTAACCAAAAGCTGGTTAAAGGTCCGTTTGGTCCGGTAACGGGATCGGATGAGGGGAACGGGAGCCGCTGCATGCGCTGTATCGCCTCTGGAGAAGGAGCACTCCGGCAAATATCCCAGTTCTGCTCGGGCGGGTAGGCACCGACAACCAGGAAATCCGCGCTGGCAGACAATCGGCAGTGTCCCGTGCCGGTCGGCAGAACGGCCACATCGCCCGCACGGACATCCAGCTCGTGTCCCTGGGGTCCTCCGAGTACGAGCCTTGCTTGCCCCTGGGCAAAACCGAGGACTTCGTGGGCTGTCGAGTGATAATGATGAAAATCGTAGACTCCGTCGCGCCATTGAGGAGGCCAGCCATGCTGCCGAAATCGTGCTTCGAACCAGGAGGCAGGATCC
>JAFAZU010000672.1 GCA_019239585.1 Acidobacteriaceae bacterium | reverse complement strand
ATCACGGCAGATCTCTATCGGAAGCGGTCCGGCAGAAAAGGCCGAACGGAGGTGTGATGGTCCGGGCCGGGACGCTTCGGACCGAGTCGTAAGAAGGAAGCGGCGGCGCGGCGACCGGGTCACTACGAGCTATGGGGTTTGCCTGCTCCTGGGAGCGGGGCGGCCGGTTCTACCGTGAGGTCTGCCGGTGTTACTCCTTCTCTTCTGTCGCCCACGAGTTCCTATTTTCACCGGCTCTGCCAGACTCACAGACGGTCTGTCATGGATAAAACGGCTCACTGGGGCAGGCAAACACACCCCACCGGAGGCGTGCCGGGAAGCAAGCCGAAGAGCCAAGGCTGAACCACTGCTAAGAGCTATCAAGAGGGGCGATCCGAGCATACTCCTTCTGACAGAGTTCCTGGGCGGTGAAGCGCTCCACCATCTGCATTGGGGCTTGGCACCGAGGACACAGGTGAAACGATGTGACGGGAGCGTTGACGGTGATGGGTGGCGGAGCAGCCGCTAACAGCTTTCGGCACCAGGGTAGAAGCAGACCACGTCGGCGGTGGGCCAGGAATCCGAAATAGCGGAGGCGCGGAAACCCGGTCGGCAGCACGTGTTGCAGAAAGCGGCGCAGGAACTCCTCATGCGTTAAGGTCATGGCGCGGTGTTTGTTGCCGTGGGCGTAATCTTTCCAGCGGAAGGTAACTTCGGTGTCCGTAACCGCCAGCAAACGATGATTGGAAATCGCCACCCGATGCGTGTAGCGCGCCAGGTACTGTAAGACATGCAGCGGGCCACCAAACGGCGGCTTGGCATAGACGACCCACTCGTCTCGAAACAGAGTCCGCAGAAAGGCGGCGAACGCCTTCTGCCCGGAAAGCGTCTGACAAGCACCGAAAAACTGCAGTTGGTCCCTTCGGAAGAGCCGTTTCAGGCCCGCCACAAACTTGCCGCGAAAGACACGACTCAACACGCGCACGGGCAGAAAGAAGTGCGCCTGTGCCGGAACCCAACGCTGGTGGTCCGGGGACAAACCGCCACCGGGCACCACACAGTGAACGTGCGGATGCCTTTGCAGGGTCTGTCCCCAGGTATGCAGAACACTTAAGAAACCGATCTCGGCTCCGAGGTGTCTCGGATCAGCCGCCACCTCCTGTAGTGTGGCGGCACTGGCTTCGAACAGGAGCGCAAACAGCCGCTTCTGGTTCTGCCAGACGAGCGGCACGAGACGATGCGGCAGACTGAAGACGAGATGGTAATAGGGAACCGGCAACAGTTCCTGCTGGCGGGCCGAGAGCCACCTCTCCCGTGCGTTGGTCTGGCACTTCGGACAATGGCGGTTCCGGCAGGAGTTGTAGGAGAGGGTCTGATGACCGCAACGGTTGCATTGATCGCGATGACCACCCAACGCCGCTGTACGGCAGCGCGCAATGGCGTTGAGCACCTTGATCTGTGGGTAGGTCAACGATCTCCGATAGCGATCCAGAAAGCGACGGCCGCCCCGGTGAATGATATCAGCCACCTCCCAGGGTGGGCGTGTCATAACTCGTGCGGGTTAATGGGCTCGTTCTCTTTGTGGAAATCGCGAATCGTGATCTGATCCAGTGGGTTCATGGCCGCTTGCAGATGCTGGCGCGAGACGTGCAGATAGACCGCCGTGTCCTTCAGCCGTTGATGGCCCAACAGCACTTGAATCGTGCGCAGGTCGGTGCCGGCTTCCAGCAAGTGCGTCGCGAAACTATGGCGCCTATGCTTCATGAAGCATAGGCCTGGAGTTTGGACATTTTCTATGGGTGAGGACTGAACTTGGATAGTGCCTTGCTACAAGTAGAGCCGGGACCTTGCTGCTGTGTTACTCGTTCGCTTTCTCGCCCTCGTCTCGCTCTGGCGACCGGTGTTCTGCCAGGAGCGTAGTTTTCAACGTGCCGTGCGCCAAGCGGTAGGCGCGTTGTTGGTGGTCGGCTCGGCCACGTTGACCCGCATTCTGGCTAGTCTGGGGCGCGACCAGCAAGACTGGAGCGCGGACTATAAACTGCATGCCCGTGCCGAGTGGAACGACCAGGAGGTGTTTGATGCCCTGCTGCCCTCGGCGCGGGCGCAGTGTCCCGGCCGGTTTGTGCCGATCGCTCTCGACGACACACGTTTGAAGAAAACAGGAAAGCGTATTCCGACCGCCTTCTGGCAACGCGACCCGCTCTCACCGCCCTTCCACAGGAACCTGCAGTGGGGGCTTCGTTTTTTGCAGGCCAGCCTGTTACTACCGCTGCATCGCAAATACAAGGTCAATGCCCGCGCCATCCCAGTGCGCTTTGTCGCCGCCCCGAGCCTGAAGAAGCCAGGAGCGAAGGCTACGGCGCAGGAGCAAGCGCATTTCCGCCAGCAACGCAAACAGCACAATCTCAGTCAGCAGGCTGTACGCTTGCTGACCGGCTTGCGAGCGAGTCTGGATCAAGCCGGAGCGCAGACCAAATCCTTGCTGATAGCAGGCGACGGCAGCTTCTGCAATCGCACGCTATTCCGCACCCCGCTGGAGCGCATCGACCTGCTCTGCCGCACACGGGCGGATGTACGGCTCTGCCGTCCGGCTGCCGCTCGGTCGCGTCGCATTTATGATACCCAGAAGTTTACTCCGGAACAGGTGCGGCAAGACGAAGAAATCGCCTGGCAGAGCACGAAACTGTGGCATGGCGGAAAGCGCCGCAAATTGCGTTACAAAGAAGTCGAGTTCGTGTTGTGGCAAAAGGGAGCCGGTGCCCGTCCTCTACGCTTGCTGGTGGTGGCTCCGGTGCCCTATCGCCGTACGTCACGCAGCCGCTTATCCTACCGTCGCTCGGCTTATCTGCTGACCACCGATCGGAGTATCTCGGCCATCCAGTTATTACAGGTATATCTGGACCGCTGGGAAATCGAAGTCAATCATCGCGAAGAGAAAACCACTTTGGGTGTAGGACAAGCGCAAGTGTGGAGTCCCAAGAGTGTGGCCCGACAACCGGCGCTGGTGGTGGCCGCCTATAGTGCGCTGCTATTGGCAAGTTTGGAGGCGTATGGCGCGACTCGGAGTGAAGTCTACCGGCTCTTGCCTAAGTGGCGCAGACCAAGCCAGCGCCCTTCCTGTCTGGATCTAGTCACGCTTTTGCGCCAACAGTGGCACGAGCGGCCTAAAACGGTAGCAGCATTGGAGTCGCACAGCAGTTACCAGCAGATGGTCCTCTCCGCTGCTGCTTAAAATGTCCAAACTCCAGGCCTATGCTTCATGAAGCATAGGCGCCACTATGCAACATTCCGGACTATGCCTCATCAGCCGGCGGCGTGTGCCTTCGAGGGCCATGGGTGCAGCGTTGCCGCCATCAAAGGATTCACTTCATGAGGCATAGTCCGGAGCTTGGTTACAGTCCATTTAGAAACGCAAGCA